>NZ_JBSGZP010000667.1:0-3990 GCF_053611065.1 Streptomyces sp. NPDC054840 | reverse complement strand
CCGTCCGGCCTGCTGGAGGGGGCGCCGATGAAGTTCGGTGCCAAATCCGTCATGTCACATCGCTTCCGTGAAGCGGCACTCTGCCGCAGGTCGGGCCGGCTCGACGGGGCGAGCGGGGTCAGCGGGCACCGGCCGGGGACACCCGGCCGACACGCGTCCCCGGCATGCCGACGGGACTCCACGCCCGACACGCTAGCAAACCGGCATCGTGCCCCGGTCGGCCTACTGGCCGAACGGGTTACCGGTCCGTCCCTCGCGAGGTGGCCGGCGTACCGCGACCGGTCCTCTCGGCATCCCGGGGATGCAGCAGCCGGAGCCGGACCGGGTCAGCAGAAGATCGTCGGAGTCGCGGTGTTCCGTGTCGCGGCCCGTGAAGTCCGGCTCGGGTACCCGGACCGACGATCCGGCCATCAAGACGGGCGGGGATCCACCGCGGTTCATCGGGACGCGCCCGAACCCGCCCCGTGTGACCGACTTCACACCGGCTTCGTTCACGTCCCTGCGACCCGGACCCCTTCTCCCGCAAGCCCCGCCCCAGGACCCTCGCGGGCCGGAGGCGGAGCGGCCGTTCGCCCGGCCCCGGCACGGTCCGGTGCTGTGACCGGAGAGAGGTTCACCGGGTCACAGCACTAGCGGCGGGCGAACGCCACGCGATGGGCCGGGTCGCGGACCTCGCCGACCAGCATTTCGAGGACGTCCTCCATGGCGACCAGGCCCAGGACCCGGCCCGCCGGGTCCGCGACCTGCGCGAGGTGCGTGGCGTCCCGGCGCATGACGCTGAGGGCGTCGTCCAGCGGGACGGTGGCGCACAGCGTGGTCATCCGGCGCCAGACCCGCTGCGGGACGGCCCGCTCCCGGTCTTCCAGGTCCAGTACGTCCTTGACGTGCAGGTAGCCCATGAAGGCTCCGCTGTCGGCACGGACGGGGAACCGGGAGTAGCCGGTGCGCACGGTCAGCTGCTCGATCTGCCGCGGGGTCACCTCCGGGCCGACCGTGACCAGTCGGTCCGGGCCGAGGAGGACGTCGGTGACGGGGCGGCTGCCCAGTTCCAGGGCGTCCTCCAGCCGCTCCTGCTCGACCGGCTCCAGGAGTCCGGCCTGCCGGGAGTCCTGGAGGAGCCGGCCCAGCTGGGCGGAGGTGTAGACCGCCTCGACCTCGTCCTTGGGCTCCACCTTGAAGAGCTTCAGGACGAGCTTGGCACAGGCACCGAGCGCGGTGGTGACCGGTCCGCACAGGCGGGCGAAGGCGACCAGGCCGGGGCTGAACCACAGGGCGGTCTTCTCCGGGGCGGCCATCGCCAGGTTCTTCGGCACCATCTCGCCGATCACCAGGTGCAGGAAGACCACGGCGCTGAGCGCGACGGCGTAGCCGAGCGGGTGGATCAGGCCCTGCGGTACGTGGACGGCGTGGAAGACGGGCTCCAGCAGCCGGGCCACAGTGGGTTCGGCGACCGCGCCGAGGGTGAGCGAGCAGATGGTGATGCCGAACTGCGCCGCGGCCATCATGCGGGGCAGGTTCTCCAGGCCGTGGAGCACTTGGCGGGCCCGTTTGGAGTCGGCCGCGAGGGGCTCGATCTGGCTGCGCCGTACGGACACGAGCGCGAACTCGGCACCGACGAAGAAGCCGTTGGCGAGACCCTGCCGCTGGCCTACGTGGTGGGGGCGCGGGTTCTTGGGGGGGCGCCTGCCCGCGCGGCCGGGGGGGGTGCGCCCCATGCCGCACCGTCGGCCGCGGAGGCGGACCGGTAGGCGCCGGCCGCGGGCACCGCCGCGAGCCGGACCAGCCGGACCCGCTCGGCGCGGTTGCGTCCGACCCGGCGGACGGACAGTTTCCAGCCGGGGAGCTCCGCACGGTCCCCGGGGGCGGGGATCCGGCCGAGCAGGTCGGCGACGAGGCCGGCGACGGTCTCGTACGGGCCTTCGGGAACTTCCAGGCCTATCCGGCGCAGGGTCTGCACCCGGCAGCTGCCGTCGGCCTCCCAGGAGGGGTGGCCGTCCTCGGCCGGTACGGCGGCCAGTTCGGGGGTCTCGTCCTCGGCGAAGTCGTGCTCGTCGCGGACCTCGCCGACGAGTTCCTCGACGATGTCCTCCAGCGTGACGACGCCGGCGGTGCCGCCGTACTCGTCGACGACCACGGCCATCGGCTGCTCGCTGCGCAGCCGCTCCAGCAGCGGCTGCACCGGCAGGGAGCCGGGCACCAGGAGCGGGGCGACGCAGATCCGGCTCACGCTCGTGCGGTCGCGTTCCGACTCGGGCACGGCGAGGGCGTCCTTGAGGTGGACGACGCCGGTGATCTCGTCGATGCGGTCGCGGTAGACGGGGAAGCGGGACAGGCCGGTGGCGCGGGTCAGGTTGAGCACGTCGGCCGCGGTGGCCGTGTGCATCAGGGCGCTGACCTTCACCCGGGGGGTCATGACGTGCTGGGCCGTGAGCTCGCCCAGCGAGAGGGTGCGTACGAAGAGGTCGGCGGTGTCCTGTTCGAGGGCGCCGGCCTGGGCCGAATGGCGGACCAGGGAGAGCAGTTCTCCGGGGGTCCGGGCGGAGGCCATCTCATCGGTCGGTTCCACGCCGAGCGCCCGTACGAGGCGGTTGGCCACGGCGTTGAGTGCGGCGATCACGGGCCGGAAGGCACGGGAGAAGCCGTTCTGGGGGCCGGCGACGAAGCGCGCCACCTGGAGCGGCCGGGAGACCGCCCAGTTCTTCGGGACGAGCTCACCGACGACCATCTGGACGGCGGAGGCGAGCAGCATGCCGATGACGACGGCGACGCCGGAGACGGCTCCCTTCGGCAGGCCGGTCGCCGCGAGCGGCCCCGCCAGCAGTGCGGCGAGGGCGGGCTCGGCGAGCATGCCGACCACGAGGGAGGTGATGGTGATGCCGAGCTGGGTGCCGGAGAGCTGGAAGGACAGCTCCCCCAGGGCCTTGACCACTGTGCGGGCACGGCGGTCACCGTCGGCTGCGGCGCGTTCGGCCTCGGGTCGCTCCACGGTGACGAGGCCGAACTCGGCGGCCACGAAGAACCCGTTGGCGAGGATGAGGGCGAAGGCCGCCGCGAGCAGAAGTAGCGGGGTGGTCATGCCGCCGCCTCCGGGGGGAGGGCGGCGCGGGTACTACCGGACGATCCGTCCATTGCTGGAGGGAGTCACTCCTCAAGTCGCAGGTGCCCACGGGCCACGAGGTCCCGGGGCCGGTGGGAGGGCGCACAGCTGCGCCCCGCCACCAGGGTAGTCATTGAGATCCCGGCCGCAACGGTACGCAGCCGTGGGGATGGGCCGACTCAGTGGTCGCCGGTGCCCGTTCCGTGTGCTTCGGCCAGGGCGCGCAGGGTGCGGGCGTCGCCGATCGCCTGCTGCTTGGCGACGCCCGGCTGGATGCCGAGGGCGGGCAGGCTGGTGCCGTCGCTGAGGTCGAGGAACACCCACGGGTCGCCGGGGCGGAGGTTGACCCGCAGGATCTGGGCCCACTCCAGGCGGCGGCTGGTGGTCAGGTTGACGACCGTGACGCCGGTCTCGTCCGCGACCACCTTGGGGCGGCTGAGCAGGACGAGCACGGAGCTCAGCAGGACTGCGGTGAAGATGAAGCTGATCCGCTCGCCCGGGCCGAGGTTCTCCAGCAGCAGGGCGATCGCCGTGATGGTGGCGAACATGGCGAGCCCGACGCCCAGCAGGACGACCCGGGTGCGGGTCGGCCGGAAGGTGACCGGCAGGGTGGGTGGGGTGGGCTGGGCGGCGGAGTCGGCCATGGTGCGGTGCCTTCTGGAAGTGGCGTGCGGATCGGTGGGGGCATGCCGGTGGGGCTCGCCGGTCACCCGCCTGGGGGTGTCCGGCGGATCAGGGTCGGACGGTGCCGGGCGGCCCGGGACCGGCTCTGATCCGCCGGCATCCTAAGGGCTGTCGCGTAATCCCCGGTGGATCGGCGCACGGCGTCGGATGCGGTGCATCGCAAGGCGGAGGGGCGCCCCCATACTGGGCGTATTCGGGCGTTCCGACAA
>NZ_JBSGZP010000666.1:0-3997 GCF_053611065.1 Streptomyces sp. NPDC054840 | reverse complement strand
TACTAGAACTGCTCCAGGATGCCCTTGACCAGGGCGGCGGAGGTCAGCTCGGTGGGGGCCGGGCCGGCGTGGAAGAAGCCGGCGTTCTCGGCGTCCAGCTTGCGCAGGAAGTCGAAGGCCTTGGCGTCGTGGTCGCCGAAGGCGACGAACTGCCAGTGCACACCGGGAGCGGCGGTGGCGGCGTCGGCCAGGGCCTGCCGGGCGGGCTGACGGTTGTCGGGGGCGCCGTCGGTCTGGAAGACGACCAGGGCCGGGCCCTCGCCGCCGTCCTTCTGGTAGCGCTTCAGGACGGCCTCGACGGCCACGTGGTAGCTGGTGCGGCCCATCCGGCCGAACTCGGCGTGGCGGGCCTCGACCCAGGCGGCGTCGTAGCCGTCGAGGGCCAGGTCTGCCGTGCCGTCCACCTCGGTGGAGAAGAACACGGTGTGCACGGTCGCCGCGTCGTCGAGGTGCGCGGCGAGGGCGAGGGCGTGGTCGGCGAGGTACTGGGCGCTGCCGTCCTTGTAGAACCCGCGCATCGACCCGGAACGGTCCAGCACGAGGTACACCTTGGCCCGCGCGCCGGCCTTCCCCTTGGCCCGCAGTACCTGCCCGGCCGCCTTGTACGCCCCGGCGACCTCGGGCGCCCGCCGCCGCACGACGGCCGCCCCGTTCGCGGGCGCCTCCGCCGCGGTGGCCTCGTCGGCGACCGTCTCGGCCTCCGCCTCGGGCTCCGTGGTCTCGGCGACGACCGTCTCGGCCTCGGCCTCGGCGTGCTTCGCCTCGGGCTCGGTGGTCTCGGTGGCAGCCGGCTCGGCCTCCGCCTCGGGCTCCGTGGTCTCGGCGACGACCGTCTCGGCCTCGGCCTCGGCGTGCTTCGCCTCGGGCTCGGTGGTCTCGGTGGCGACCGGTTCGGCCTCCGCCTCGGCGGCTGCCGGAGCCTCGACCTCGGCCTGCTCCGCGGCGGGAGCGTCCTGCGCCTCGGGCTCGGCGGTCTCGGCGGCGACCGGCTCGACCTCAGGGGCGGCAGGGGTCTCGGCCTCGGGCTCCTCCGCAGCCGGAGTGTTCTGCGCCTGCGGCGCATCGGCCTCGGGCTCCGCCTCGGCGGCCGGGGCCTCGGGCTCGTCCTGGGCCTCCGGCGCATCCGCCTCGGGCTGCTCCGCGGCGGGGGCGTTGTCCGCCTCGGGTGCGGTTGCTTCGGCGGCGACCGGTTCGGCCTCCGGCGCGGCAGTGCCCTCGGCGGCGGCCGGTTCGGCCTCGGCCGGCGTGGGCTCCGCGGGGGGTGCGGGGGTTTCTCCGCCGGGCTTCGCCGCAGGCGCGCGGCGGGCTTCGGGGACCGTCGGGTCCGCCATCGGTGCGGGCGCCGTGAGGACCGTGCCCGGTTCGCGGTCGCGCAACGTGGATTGCGGCGGAACGGTGGGGTTGTCGAAGGACGCCGCCACCAGGTCGGCGGCGACGTCCAGAGGGGTCCGTTCCGCCTGGTTGGGGACAGCGGCCGAAGGGGTGTCCGTAGTCTCCGGAACGGATTCCGCGGACCGTCCGAATACCTTGCGCAACAAGCTCCGAATACCCATGGGCCAGGCCTTTCGCATGTGTGCGTGCGTCATTTGTCCGTGCTGCGCGGATGATCCCTGCCCAGAGTGGACACGTAAGGTTATCGGCCGCCCGGCTGGATCTTCGGGAGGGGCGCCTTTCGTGGCGTCCGGCTCCGCATCATCCGCACACGGTGAGTGAACTGCCGCTCCGACGTGCCGGGTTCACTCACCGTTCATCCCCGCGCCGCCGCCTCGGCGCAACCCGGGCTTAGCGTCGCGGCTGGATCGTACCGACAGGTTGTCGGCGCCCACGCAGCTACTCGGAGGACACTCGTGCGCAAGCTTCTGCCGTTCATCGGCAACCCGCATGGGAGCGGCCGGTCCGCTCTCACCTGTCGCTACCGCTGTGGCGACGCCTGCTTCCACGAGGTGCCGAACACCAGCGACAACGAGTACGTCGGCGATGTCATAGCCCGCGCCTACTCCCGCCGCGCGATGCTGCGTTCCGCCGCTGTGGTGACGGTAGCCACCGCCGCCGGGTCCGCCGTCGCGTTCGGCGGCGCGGGGCAGACCGCCAACGCCATCCCCTCCGCCGATGCCGCCGCGGCCGGCGCGGGCAAGGGCGGCGAGGCCGCCCGTGGTCTGCGCTTCAAGGCCGTCGCGCCGAACACCGACGACAAGGTCACCATCCCCGAGGGCCACGAGCAGAACGTCGTGATCCGCTGGGGCGACCCGATCATCAAGGGCGCGCCGGGCTTCAACCCCGACAAGCAGACGGCCGCCGCGCAGGCCGGTCAGTTCGGCTACAACAACGACTTCCTGAGCCTCCTCCCGCTCGGCGGCGACTACGAGCGCCGGCAGCTGCTCGTGGCCAACCACGAGTACACGGACGAGAACCTCATGTTCAAGGCGTACGACGCGAACAACCCGACCCGCGAGCAGGTCGAGATCGCCTGGGCCGCACACGGCCTGTCCGTGGTCGCCGTCCAGGAGGACCACCGCAGCGGCAAGCTGACCGCGGTCTCCCGCCACCAGCTCAACCGCCGGCTGACCACCACCAGCGAGTTCAAGATGACCGGCCCGGCCGCGGGCGGCGCCCTGCTGAAGACCTCGGTCGACCCCACCGGCACGAAGGTGCTCGGCACCCTCAACAACTGCGCCGGCGGCACCACCCCATGGGGCACCACCCTCCACGGCGAGGAGAACTTCAACCAGTACTTCGGCAACGCCGGCCTGGTCACCGACCCCACCCAGGCCGCCCGTCTGAAGCGCTACGGCATGACCCCCGGTGCCACCGAGCGCAAGTGGGAGCGGTTCGACAAGCGCTTCGACGTGGCGCAGGAGCCCAACGAGTCCCACCGCTTCGGCTGGGTCGTCGAGCTGGACCCGTACGACCCGAACTCCGTCCCGCGCAAGCGCACCGCGCTCGGCCGCTTCAAGCACGAGGCCGCGCAGCCCCGCCTGACCGAGGACGGCCGTCCGGTCGTCTACATGGGCGACGACGAGCGCTTCGACTACTTCTACAAGTTCGTCTCGTCGAAGCAGATGAAGAAGGGCAACTCGCGCGCGGCGAAGGAGCACAACCTCACGCTGCTCGACGAGGGCACCCTCTACGTCGCCAAGCTGACCGGTGACTCCCCGGCCGCCCAGATCGACGGCTCCGGCAAGCTGCCCGCCGACGGCGAGTTCGACGGTTCCGGTGTGTGGATCAAGCTCGCCACCGGCAACGTCTCGCACGTCGAGGGCATGACCGCCGAGGAGGTGTACGTCTTCACGCGCCTGGCCGCCGACAAGGTGGGCGCCACCAAGATGGACCGCCCCGAGGACGTCGAGCCGTCCCCGCGCACCGGCCGCGTGTACGTCGCGCTGACGAACAACACCGACCGCGGCAAGCCCGGCAAGGCGGAGGGGGCGACCGAGGCCAACCCGCGCAACCTGAACAAGCACGGCCAGATACTGGAGCTCGCCGAGAACTTCGACGATCCGGCCGGTGACGGGTTCGCCTGGCGGCTCTTCCTGGTCGCCGGTGACCCGAACGACCCGGCCACCTACTTCGCGGGCTTCCCGAAGGACAAGGTCAGCCCGATCTCCTGCCCGGACAACGTGGCCTTCGACCCGCACGGCAACCTGTGGATCTCCACGGACGGCAACCAGCTCGGCTCCCACGACGGGCTGTTCGGTGTCGCGACGGCCGGTGAGCGCCGCGGTGAGCTGAAGCAGTTCCTGACCGTTCCGCGCGGCGCCGAGACCTGCGGCCCGCTCATCCAGGACAAGCGCGTCCTGGTCTCCGTCCAGCACCCGGGTGAGATCGACGGCGCGTCCGTCGAGAAGCCGCAGTCGGTGTGGCCCGACGGTCCCGGCAAGCTCGTCCGCCCGGCGGTCGTGTCCGTGTGGCGCAAGGACGGCCGCAACATCGGCGTCTGACCGGACCAGTTGACCCGAGGGGCGTGTTTCACGTGAAACACGCCCCTCGGGTCAACTGG
>NZ_JBSGZP010000665.1:0-4009 GCF_053611065.1 Streptomyces sp. NPDC054840 | reverse complement strand
GTACTTCACCGAGATCAGGTTGGCGGTGAGCACGATGGCGAGGGCGATGAAGGCGAGGATCCACTGGGGGACGTCGGTGAACAGCGACCAGAAGTGGGCATAGGTCGCGGCGGCCGTGATGTCGGCGACGGTGGTCGTGGACCAGTTCAGGAAGTACAGCCAGCCGGCCGTGTAGGCGCCCTTCTCCCCCATGAACTCGCGGGCGTAGGAGACGAAGGCGCCGGAGGAGGGACGGTAGAGGACGAGCTCGCCGAGTGCCCGGACGACGAAGAAGGCGAAGACTCCGCACACCGCGTAGGCGATCGCGAGGGAGGGGCCGGCGCCGGCGAGGCGGCCGCCCGCGCCGAGGAAGAGGCCGGTGCCTATGGCCCCGCCGATCGCGATCATGTTGATGTGACGGGACTTGAGGTCCTTGCTGTAGCCCTCGTCACCGGCGTCGACATGGCGGGTCGGCGCCGGGGCGGGTGCCTCGGTCAAGGTGCGGTCACTCAGGTCACTCATGTGGGACTTCGCCTTCGTGGGTGGGACAAGGCAGGCCCTGACCGCCGCGCAGGGGAGCTGGGTGGTGTCCCGTGTGCTGCGATCCGGGTGGTTTGGTCGCAACAGGAGACCATGAGGCTCCGCTCCCCTCCAAAAGCACCCCCTGAACGCCAAAGCCCCCGACGACCATGGAAACGGTTGTCGGGGGGTTCGTAGGAGCTGGAAACCGAGGTCAGACGCCCGGGGTGCCCTCCGCTGCTTGGTCGAGGCGGAACGCCTCGTTCCCGAGGCCGATACGGGCGTGTGTCTCGGGGCGGCTGCGGCGCAGCACGGCTCCGTAGACCAAGCCGATCACGACGGCGGCGCCGATGATGCCGGGCAGCGCCCAGCTGAGCGCGGAGCCCTTCTCGGCGCCGACCAGGACGCCGAAGTCCTTGACGGTGTAGGCGGCGATGGCGAGCAGGGCGAGGCCGGCGGTGCCGGCCGCGACGAGGCGCCAGACCTGGGCGCCGGCGGTGCCGCGGCGGACGAAGAAGGCGATGACGGCGAAGGAGGCGGCGGCCATGAGAAGGGTCACGCCGAGGGCGCCGACGCTGCCCATCCAGGTGAACAGGTGCAGGACCGGGGTGGTGGGGTCGGGCGGCTGCACCGCGAGGGTGGGGTCGGCGGGTGCCTTGTCCTCGGTGAGCGCGAAGGCGATCACGACGAGGGCGGCGACACCGGTCTGCAGCAGGGAGCCGGTGGCGGGGGCACCGGTGCCGGCGTTGGTGCGCCCGAAGGTGGCCGGGAGCAGGCCCTCGCGGCCCATGGCGAAGGCGTAGCGGGCGACCACGTTGTGGAAGCTGAGCATGGCCGCGAACATGCCGGTCACGAAGAGGACGTGCAGGACATCGGTGAAGGTGGTGCCGAGCCGGCTCTCGGTGAGCTGGAAGAGCAGGGTGGGGCCGGCCTCGGCGGAGGTCTTGACGACCTGGGAGGGGCCGGTGGCGACGGTGAGGGCCCAGGCGCTGACGGCGAAGAAGAGGGCGACGAAGCCGACGGCGAGGAACATCACCCGGGAGACGACGATGTGCGGCTTGCTGGTCTCCTCGGCGTAGACCGGGGACTGCTCGAAGCCGACGAAGGCGGCGATGCAGAAGCAGAGCGCGGTGCCGAAGCCGGCTCCGCCGAGGGTCTCGGGGTTGAAGGCGTGGAGCGAGAGGCCTTCGGCGGCCGGCTCGGTGAGGGCGGCGATATCGAAGACGACGACGAGGACGCACTCGACGAGGAGGAGGACGCCGAGGACCTTGGCGTTCAGGTCGATCTTGAGCCAGCCGAGTCCGCCGGTGACGGCGACGGCGAGCAGGGCCGGTATCCACCAGGCGAGTTCGATGTCCAGGTACGTGGCGAAGAGGCCGGATATCTCGAAGCCGAGGATGCCGTAGACGCCGACCTGCATGGCGCTGTACGCGACGAGTGCGACGAGGGCGGCACCCGCGCCGGCGGTGGGGCCGAGGCCGCGGGCGATGTACGCGTAGAAGGCGCCGGCGTTGTGGACGTGGCGGCTCATCTCGGCGTAGCCGACGCTGAAGAGCGCGAGGACTGCGCCGAGGATCACGAAGAGCAGGGGCTGGCCGACGATGCCCATGACCCCGAAGGTCGTGGGCATGACACCAGCGACGACCATCAGGGGCGCGCTGGCGGCGAGCACGGACAGGAGCAGACCGGCGGTGCCGAGGCGGCCGGCGCGCAGGGCCCGGTCCTGGCCCTTGTACGTACGGATCTCGGCCGGGTCTTGGAGCGTGGAGGATCTGCCCGTCGGCATGGCGGCGTCCTTTCGGGGGCGTGGTGCTCGGGGGATGGGTACTCGGGGGGCGTCCATGGGGGCGTCCGCGGGCGGCGCGGTCAGGCGGTGCCGAGGGCGACGCCCCGGGCGGCGAGGAAGGCCTTCTGCGGGTCCCGGTCCGGATAGGACCAGGGGGCGCGGGTGGCATGGCTGCCGATGCGGTGGAAGAGGGCGGCGGCCTCGGCGGGGCGGCCCTCGCAGAGTTTGGCGTGGGCGAGGAAGTTGAGGTCGACGCGATTGCGGGGGTGGTCCTCGCGCTCCCACTCCAGCCACCAGTCGAAGGCGGAGCGCAGGACCTGGCGGGCCCGGCGGCCCGCCCAGTGGGCGGCGGCCGACTCGGGCGAGTGCCCGTGCGTGGCGGCCAGCACCCGGTACCGCTCGGCGTGCGCGACGACGGGGAGCACGGCGAGCGGGGAGTCGGCCGGGGACTCCTCGGCGGCCCAGGACGCGAAGTCGTAGACCTCGTGGAGCGGGTCCTGGCCGGAGCCGAGGGTGCGCTCGGCCAGTTGGGCGACCATCAGGTGATGGGCGTGGTGATGCTCGCGGTGGCGGGCCCGGACCTGGTCGAAGTGACGGCTGAACTCCTCCTCGCCGCCGAAGGCACGAGAGAGGAGGAGAAGCCCGAGCCAGGGCGTCGGGTCCGCCGGGAGCAGGGCGGCCGCCCGGCGGCAGGCCTCCTCGGCCGCGGCCGGGCTGGCCTTCCGGCGCAGGGCGGCGAAGACGGCGGCGCAGGCGAGGAGGGTGGCGGCGTCGGCGCTCTCCGGTTCGGCGAGCAGCCACTCGCGGGCCCAGGCGGTGGCCGCCGGGGTCTGCGCGAGGACGACGACGCGGTGGCCGCGGCGGTCCCAGTCGTCGCCGGTGGCGACGAGCAGGGCGCGGGCCCGGGCCCACCGACCCTGGGTGAACTGGGAGCGTACGTCGACCAGTTCGGCGTCGCACAGGGCCGGGTCGAAGAGCTGGGCGTCCCGCTTGCGGGCGCGGCCGAGGGGCGGCGGAGGCGGGGACATCCGCGGGTTTCCCTCCAGGGCGCGGGCGGACGAGGGTCGGCGGCGGCCGGTTGCTCGCGCGAGGCGCACGCGAGGGGTTCGGCCGGGCGGGTCGGGGGATCGCGACGGTGAGCGCGTCGGTGATCACGCACAGCAAAGCGGTAGGCCCAGCTCCGCGTCAAGGTCCAGTCCACTGCGTGGCGGGTTTCAACTGCTTTGACGTGGGTGTGAGTTGAGGCGGGCCGTCCGGTTCTGTGGGTCGCCGGGCCTTCTCGCAGGGTCGCCGCATGACGCCGTATGACGCCGCATGACCAGCTTTGACGATCTTCCGTCATGTCCTTCGGGGTCCCCGGTCCGCTGCGCGGCCTGCTGGTCGCGGCCGTGCTGAGCGGGGCGAAGACTGGGCCCACCGGCCTGCTCGGGGAGTACGAGGCCGAGGACGAGCCGCTGCCGGACCCCCGGTGCCCGGTCCCTGCTGGTGGACTCCGGGGAGGGTGGGGCGGCGGTGATGGAGGTGACCGCCGTGGAGGTGCCGCGACCGGGGGGACATCGGGCTGCGGCACGCGCTCGACGAGGACGGGGGACACCCGTCGGTGGCCGAATGGCATACGGCACAGGAGGACTTCCGGCACGGCGGGCCGGTGCGCGGGGGGCTCGGTGACCCGGGGTTCACGGTCGACGACGACACCCTCGTCGTCGCGGAGCGCTGCCGGGTCAC
>NZ_JBSGZP010000664.1:0-4009 GCF_053611065.1 Streptomyces sp. NPDC054840 | reverse complement strand
CCGGCCGCTGAAGGCCCGCCCGCATGGTCGCGCGCTCTTCGGGGCGCGGGCGGGCGGATCATCCGACCACGGCCGGGTCAGGAACTCGTGAGGATGACGAGCCGCTGCGTCGCGCGGGTCATCGCGACGTAGCGGTCGACCGCTCCTTCGATCCCCGTGCCGAAGGTCTGCGGGTCGACGAGGACGACGAGGTCGAACTCCAGCCCCTTCGACAGCCCCGGGGTCAACGACCGGACCCGGGAGGTCTCCCGGAAGGCGCCGGCCCCGAGGTCCTCGGCGCCGATGACACAGGCGACCCCGTCGGCCTGCGCCTCCAGCCAGCCGTCGAGGATCGAGTCCAGATCCGTGACGCGGCCGTGCACGACCGGAATGCCGCTGCTGCGGACGGAGGTCGGCACGTTGGCGTCCGGGAGGGCTTCCCGGATGGCAGGCTCCGCCACCACCATGACCTCTTCGGGCGTCCGGTAGTTGATGCTCAGGGAGGCCACGTCGATCCGGTCGAAGCCGATCCGCTCCAGCCGCTCCTTCCACGACTCCGTGAACCCCTGCCGGGCCTGGGCGCGGTCCCCGACGATGGTGAAGCTCCGGGACGGGCAGCGCAGCAGCAGCATCTGCCACTCCGCGTCGGTCAGTTCCTGAGCCTCGTCCACGACGATGTGCGCGAACGGCCCGGCGAGCAGATCCGGGTCCGATCCGGGCAGCGCGCCCTCGTCGATCAGGCTGTCCTGCAGGTCCTTGCCGCGCAGCATCGTCACCGCGCCCTCACCGTCGTCGTCGGCCGCGAGCAGGTCGTCGATGACTCCGGCCATGCGCTCGCGTTCGGCGGCCACCGCGGCGCTCCGCCGCCGCAGCCGTCGTGCCGCCTCCGGGTCGCCGAGCCGCTGCCGCGCCGCGTCCAGGAGCGGCAGGTCGGACACCGTCCAGACCTGGGTGTCCGCGCGCTGCAACCTCGCCACGTCCTCGGGGCTGAGCCACGGAGCGCACATCCGCAGGTAGGACGGGACCGACCACAGGTCACCGACGAGATCGGCCGCGTCGATCGTCGGCCACGCGCGGTCGAGCGTCCCGACCAGCTCCTCGTCGTATCGCAGCGAGCTGCGGAACAGGTCGGGCGAGAGGTCCTGGTCGTCGAACTTGTCGAGCAGGATCGTCAGCAGCTCCTCCCAGATCCGCTCGCGCGCCTCGTTGTGCGGAGTACCGGCGGCGGCCTCGAACGCCTCGGCCCAGTCGTCCGGGCTCAGCCAGACGTCGGACCAGGGCGTCGTGACCGTCATTCCCTCGGTGGGTGGCTCCTCGTAGATCCTGACGGCCTTCTCGATCGCCTTCACCATGTCCGCGGACGACTTCAGGAGAGCCACCTCCGGGTCGGTCTCCGGCGCGGCCGCGTCCCCCTCGGCGACGAGGTCCCGCACGGTGCAGGTCCGTACGCCCTCCTCGCCGAGGCTGGGCAGGACATCGGCGACATAGGCCAGGTAGGGCTGGTGCGGGCCGACGAACAGCACGCCGCCCCGACGGTGGCCGAGGCGGGGGTCGGAGTAGAGCAGGTGGGCGGTGCGGTGCAGGGCCACCACGGTCTTGCCCGTGCCCGGACCGCCGTCGACGAGGAGAGCGCCCCGCGAACCCGCGCGGATGATGGCGTCCTGGTCGGACTGGATGGTGGCGAGCACGTCGCGCATCCGCGGCGAGCGGCTGCTGCCCAGCCCGGCGATGAAGGCGGACTGGTCGTCGAGCGCGGCATGCCCCTCGAAGGCGTCGGCGGTGAACACCTCGTCCCAGTAGTCACCGATCCGGCCCCGCGTCCAGCGGTACCTGCGGCGGCTCGCCAGACCCATCGGATGGGCGTGGGTCGCGGCGAAGAACGGCTCGGCCGCGGGCGAGCGCCAGTCGATCAGCAGCCGGCCGCCCGCGCCGTCGGTGAGGCCGAGCCGCCCGATGTACACCGGCTCGGGATCGTCCTCGCCGACCATCCGCCCGAGGCACAGGTCCAACCCGAAGCGCCGAAGCGCGCGCAGACGACCCGTCAACCGGTGGATCTCCACGTCCCGGTCCATCGCCTCGCGGCCCAGGCCGCCGGGGGCCCTGCGCAGTGCTTCCAGGCGGTCGGACAGCTCGGCGATCGTCTGCTCCAGGCTCTCCGCGACGGCCGCGAAGTGCTTCTCGTCCCCGCCGATCAGTGCCGGGTCGGCCTTGGGGGACAGGCGGGCCGGAAGGTCGAACGCACTGGTGGTCAGGGAGTCCATATCAGCAGCCCCTCTCTGCGGTGGCACCCGCGAACTCATCGAACGACCCGTCAACCGACAACAGCACACGCACTATGGGGATCTCCCGTTTTCGCAGGTCCTGGCTTCGAGGAGCGATTCTGCGGTACGAGTGGGGCCTTGCCGCAAGTCCCCCTGTGGGTTATAACTTGAGAGTGGAAAGGAGTGGGTACTCCTCCCTTCCCTTGATCGTCCGCTCCGTACGGACGTCCTCCCCGCCGAGTGGCAGCGCACAACGCGCCCCGTACCGGCCCTTCCTCCCGCCCTCGTGAACCCGGTGAACCGACGCGTTCATCCGGACGGCCGAACTGCGGATGCCGCCCCCGGCACGCCGGGGGAAGCTGTGGGACAAGGGGAGCCGCCTGCTCCGGCGCAGGCCTCGGCGTCATCCACCGATCCTCCGGGATCCACGGCTCCCGACCCCGTAGGAGGTCAGCCATGCAGGGTGACGCAAGCGCGGGCGAACTCGCGGCATTGCGAGCCAGGGTCGCCGCCCTGGAATCGGAGGCCGCGCGACGGACTCCGCCGAAGCACCGGATGAAGTCGCTGCTGTCCGCACTGCTGATCATCATCGGCTGTGTGCTGGCCCCGCTGGGCATCGTCGCGTCCTGGACGTCCGGCATCGTCGGTAACACGGACCGCTACGTCTCCACCGTCGCCCCGCTGGCCTCCGACCCGGATGTCCAGGCGGCCGCCGCGAACCGCGTCACCGCCGCCCTCATGGAGCACCTCGACCTCGCCACCCTCCTGGAGGACGCGGCCCCCGAGCAGCGGCCGCTGCTCCAGAAGGCCCTGGGCAAGCTCGGCGGCTCGCTGGAGGGCGCGGTCAGCAGTTTCGTGAAGGACAAGGCCCAGGAGGTCATCGCCTCGGACCAGTTCGAGACGATCTGGACCAACGCCAACCGCACGATCCACGCCTCGCTCGTCAAAGCCCTGACCGGCAGCGGCGACGGCGCGGTGGAGATCAAGAACGACGCGGTGACCATCGACCTCGCGCCGGTGATCGAACAGGTGAAAACCCGGCTCGTGGACGCCGGGATGGGCGTCGCGGCCAAGATCCCCGAGATCCACACCGACTTCACCGTCGTGCAGTCCAACGACATCGGCCGGGTCAAGACGGGCTTCCGGCTTCTCGAGATCCTCGGCCTGTGGCTGCCGATCATCGCCGTGCTGCTCGTCGCCGCGGGCGTCCTGCTCTCCGCCCACCGACGCCGCATCCTGGTCACCGCGGCCCTGGCGGTGGCGTTCTCCGTCGCGGTCCTCGGTCTCGGGCTGACCGTTTTCCGTACGGTCTACCTCAACGCGCTCCCGGACACCGTCTCGCAGGCCGCGGCCGGCTCCGTCTACGACGCGATGATCCGCCTGCTGCGCACGACGATCCGTATGGTCGTGGTCCTCGGCATCGTGATCGCCCTCGCCGCGTGGCTCTCCGGCCCGGGCAAATACGCCACGGCGGCCCGCCAGATCTGGCACTCCGGAATCGTCGCCACCCGCGCCACGGCCGACCGGCTGGGCCTGCGCACCGGCCCGGTCGGCCCGTTCGTCCGGCGCCACCGCGCCTGGTTCACCTGGGGCCTGGTCGCGATCGCCGTCATCGTCTACGTCCTGTGGTCCTACCCCACCGGCTGGGTGGTCGTGGGCCTCGCCCTCGCCCTGCTCTTCGCGCTCGCTGTCCTGGACTTCCTCGCCGAGGACACGTCCGCCTCCGCCGAGGGGACGGCCGCCAGTCCGCACCCGTCATGAGGGGGCGC
>NZ_JBSGZP010000663.1:0-4011 GCF_053611065.1 Streptomyces sp. NPDC054840 | reverse complement strand
ACAGGTGAGGGAGCGATGAGCGCCGGTATGCCGTGGCGCGTTCGATGCCGGGTGCCGCCGGACTGCGGCGGCACCCGGGTCAGGCGTCGATGCGGGAGCGGTCCAGGGTCGCCGCGGAGCTCGTGATGAACTCCTTGCGGGGAGCCACCTCGTTGCCCATGAGCAGGTCGAAGACCTGCTCGGCCGAGTCCAGGTCGCCGATGTTGATCCGGCGCAGCGTGCGGAAGCGGGGGTCCATGGTGGTCTCCGCCAGCTGGTCCGCGTCCATCTCGCCGAGACCCTTGTAGCGCTGGATCGAGTCCTTGTACCGGATGTTCTTGCGCTGGTACTCCAGCAGCGTCTGGCGCAGCTCGATGTCCGAGTACGTGTAGACGTACTTGTCCTGGCCCTTCTTCGGCTGGACCAGCTCGATCCGGTGCAGCGGCGGCACGGCCGCGAAGACCCGGCCGGCCTCGACCATCGGCCGCATGTACCGCTGGAAGAGCGTGAGCAGCAGGCAGCGGATGTGCGCGCCGTCGACGTCGGCGTCGACGAGCAGCACGATCTTGCCGTACCGGGCGGCGTCGATGTCGAAGGTGCGGCCCGAGCCGGCTCCTATGACCTGGATGATCGCCCCGCACTCGGCGTTCTTGAGCATGTCCGAGATCGAGGACTTCTGGACATTGAGGATCTTGCCGCGGATCGGCAGGAGCGCCTGGAACTCCGAGTTCCGGGCGAGCTTCGCGGTGCCGAGGGCGGAGTCGCCCTCGACGATGAAGAGCTCACTGCGGTCCACGTCGTCACTGCGGCAGTCGGCCAGCTTGGCGGGGAGCGAGGAGGTCTCGAGCGCGGTCTTGCGACGCTGCGCCTCCTTGTGCTGACGGGCCGCGATCCGGGTCCTGGCGGCCGCGACGATCTTCTCCATCACGGCGCGGGCCTGCTGCTTGTCGTCGCGCTTGGTGGAGGTCAGGAAGGCCTTGAGCTCCTTGGCGACCACGGCGGCGACGATCCGGGTGGCCGCGGAGGTGCCGAGCACCTCCTTGGTCTGGCCCTCGAACTGCGGCTCCGCGAGCCGGACGGTGACGACGGCCGTCATGCCCTCCATCGCATCGTCCTTGACCACGTCGTCCTCGGCGACGCGCAGCAGCTTGGCCGAGCGCAGCACCTCGTTCACGGTCTTGGCGATCGAGCGCTCGAAGCCGGAGACGTGGGTTCCGCCCTTGGGGGTGGCGATGATGTTCACGAAGGACCTGACGTTGGTCTCGTACCCCGTCCCCCAGCGCAGGGCGATGTCCACGCCGAGCTCGCGGGTGACCTCGGTGGGCGTCATGTGGCCGCGGTCGTCGAGGACCGGGACGGTCTCCTTGAAGGTGCCCGTACCGGTCAGGCGCAGGACGTCGCATACTGCCTTGTCCTGGGCGAGGTACTCGCAGAATTCGCTGATGCCGCCGTCGAAGCGGAAGGTCTCCTCGGTCTTGCCGGCTCCGTCGATGCCGCGCTCGTCGCGGACGACCAGGGTCAGGCCGGGGACGAGGAAGGCGGTCTGGCGGGCGCGCTGGTAGAGCGTCTCCAGGTTGAGCCGGGCGTCCTTGAGGAAGATCTGGCGGTCGGCCCAGTAGCGGACCCGGGTGCCGGTCTTGCCCTTGGCGACCCGCTTGACCTTGCGCAGGCCGTTGGCCGGGTCGAAGGGGCTATCGGGACCCTGCTCGGTGAAGATTCCCGGCACGCCCCGGCGGAAGCTGATGGCGTGGGCCGCGCTGTTGCGGTCGACCTCGACGTCGAGGCGGGCGGAGAGGGCGTTGACCACGGAGGCTCCGACGCCGTGCAGGCCGCCGGAGGCCGCGTAGGAGCCGCCGCCGAACTTGCCGCCGGCGTGCAGTTTGGTCATGACGACCTCGATGCCCGACAGACCGGTCTTGGGCTCGACGTCCACGGGGATGCCGCGGCCGTTGTCCCGGACCTCGACGGAGGCGTCCTCGTGGAGGATCACCTCGATGTGGTCGCAGTAGCCACCCAGGGCCTCGTCGACGGAGTTGTCGATGATCTCCCACAGGCAGTGCATGAGGCCCCGACTGTCGGTGGAGCCGATATACATGCCGGGGCGCTTGCGGACGGCCTCCAGCCCTTCGAGGACGAGCAGGTGCCGCGCGGTGTAGTTGGAACCGTCCCGGTCTGCTCCGGACAGCAGCGCGCTGGAAGGCACGGACGTGTCGGCGGTCACGCAGTTCGCTCCTCGCTGAATTTCTTTTCTGGCCCGGTCGGGCGCAGGGGTGGCTCGGGTGCCGCTCGAAGGGTACCGAGGCCAGGTAGAGCCGATGCAACGCCACCCTCGCGCATTCTTCAGCCTAGTGCAGATCCGCACGAGTGTTCGATCCACCGGGTGGGTGAAGGAAACATCACGTTCCCTTCCGCGCATGAACCATTTAGGGTTCGGGCACGTCCTCATGAACAACCTGGCACTCTCGCCGGGGGAGGATGGAACTGCAAGAAGCGCACGACTGACAACGCGAAACCGTAAAGCAACGCAATACGGCTCCTTCGCCGCCAACCGGCAGCAGCCGGCCAGCTTCGGAAGGAAGTTTCGAGGAAAAGCCGCGAGCGGGAACGTTTTCGGCCTGGTTGGATGTTGACCCTGGTACGACAGCTCGTCGAGCTAGAGAAGAGGCGACGTGACTACTGTTCTGACACCCGCGACCCCGCTGACGGCCGCTGACCGATGCGACCGTTGCGGCGCCCAGGCATATCTGCGCGTCGTCCTGCTGAGCGGCGGTGAACTGCTCTTCTGCGCCCACCACGGGCGCAAGTTCGAGCCGGAACTCAAGAAGATCGCCGCGGAAATACAGGATGAGACCGAGCGGCTGACGTCCGCTCCGGCTGCCAATGCCGAACCCGAGGACCGCTGACACAGGCCTGCACCTCGCATCCGACGAGCCAGGACCGGCCAGGCCGGTCGACGGGCGGCACCCTGAGACCCAGGGGCGCCGCCCGTCCTCACATCCGCCACCCTGCGGCTAGGACGTGCGATACCCCCGTACGGGCCCTGAGTGCGGCCCGGAGGCCCCGCGAGCGTCCCCCCGGATGTCCCGGACCCTCTCGGGCTGCGCGCCCGCCTCCGGGGCCAGTACGAATTCCACCAACGGCGCGATACGCGTGTAGACCCCGGGGCTGTCCGCGCGCCCACAGCCCCGGCCCCACGAGACCAGCCCGATGAGCCGCCCCTGCGCCACCAGCGGCCCGCCGCTGTCGCCCTGGCAGGCATCCTTGCCCCCGTCACCGTCCCCCGCGCACACCATGGACTCCGGGCGGTACCGGCCGTCCGCGTCCCCGGGGTAGGCCCGCCCGCAGACCTCGTCCGCGAGCACCGTCACCCCGGCGGCACGGAGCCCGTACGCGTAGTCACCGAAGCCGCTCGTGTCGCCCCAGCCGTACACCGCGGCGTCGGTACCGGCCGCGTAGGCGGGATGCCCCGCTCCGGCCATGGGCAGCACATAGTGGGCCGGCACCGGCTCGGCCAGCTCCAGAACGGCGAGGTCCCCGGCATTGCTCGCCGGGTCGTAGGCCGGGTTCACCCTTGCCCCGCGCACCGCGATCTCCCGGCCCTCGGCCGCCCGGAGCTCCGTACGCCCGGCGATCACCCGGAAGTCGGCCACCGATTCGACCGGGCCTCCCAGCACCTGGCTGCCGAGGCAGTGCGCGGCGGTCAGCACCCTGGTCGGGGAGACGACCACGCCTCCGCAGAACTGCCCGCCACGCGTTCCCCCGAACCGGTCACGGCTGGCGAGGGCGACGACCCAGGGGCTGTCGGCCACCTTCACCGGCTTCCCGCCGATCACCACACTGTCCGCGGCCGCCTGCGGCACCTGGGCGAAGGGCGCCGCGGCGGCTCCCGCCGCCAGGGTCAGCGCTCCCGCCAGAGCACGGGCAAAGGGACGACGCATGAGGCCTCCTGACTCCGAGTGTGCATGACTCCACCCAGAGTGGGTCGCCCTGTGGCAGAGCGCACCCGCGCGCCACCGTCGCCCTGTCGTCCCC
>NZ_JBSGZP010000662.1:0-4019 GCF_053611065.1 Streptomyces sp. NPDC054840 | reverse complement strand
CCTCCAGGGCGGCGGAGTCGGACACGCGGCCCACCCACCAGCGGCTGCCGGCACGGGCGAACGGCTGGTCGGCCCAGGTGTCGAGGAGCGCGAGCAGAGCGGCCCGCTCCGCGTCCGGGGTCGGCGCCACCGCCGCCCGCCACGCCACGGCGTCGATCGAGCCCAGCAGCTGCGACCAGTCCCGCGGCGGCGCCGGCGGCGAGAGCCGCCGTACCTCCTCCACGATCGTCCCGGCCAGGCAGGCACCGTCGGCGGCCAGCGCGCCGAGGGTCGCCGGCAGGGCCGAGTCCTCGGTCCGGCGGTGCGCGTCGGTCTCCTCGTCCGCGACCAGCCCGTACAGCGCGGGCAGCAGTTCGGTGTCCGGCGCGGACCGGCGCAGCACGTTCGGCGGAGCCTCGGCGAGGAGGGACACGCGCCGGTGCAGGGCCCACCGCCGCTCCTCCACCCGGGCGGCCCGTCCGGCGACCGCCACGACCGCCTCGACGAGTACCGGGTCGGTGACCTCCGGCAACTCGTGGGACACGGCGGCACGCAGCGCCTCCTCACCGTCGAGCGCGGCCGCCAGCAGGGTGTCCGCCGTCTGCCGTCCCACGCTCCGCAGCGCCCGCGACCCGGCCGCGTCACGCGTGCGCAGCAGGTACCAGAAGGCGGGCGGCAGGGCCACGCCCCCGGACACGGTGGCCTTCCGGGTCGGCCTCACCCGCGGGTGCTTGGGCGAGTGGTGCCCGTCCAGCTCCCACAGCAGCACACCGTCGGCGGTGTACGCGCGCACGCCCGTACGGGTCTGCGCCTCGGCGAGGACCACGTCCTCCACCCCACCCTCCGGCGCGGCCCACAGGCCCCAGGGCTCCTGCCCCGGCCGGTCGATGTCGAAGCGTGCGGTACGCCCGTCCACGCTCTCCACCAGGTAGTGGTCGGGCGCGTGGTCGCGGTGCCGGGTACGGAACAGCACCCGTGTCCCGACCAGCCCGTCCCGGCTGCCCAGCGGGGAGTCGGACAGCCCGGCGGGCAGCGGCGCGAGCTGCAGCGCCTCCGTGTCCAGGCTCATCCCCACCTCGGACGGCTGCGCACCCGGATCGGCGCTCGGGGCACGGCCGGGGAAGTCCGGCAGCGGCAGGGCTCCGCGTCGCTCCCCGGTGACCGGGTCGACCACCTCCCACGGCTGCCGCCCGTAGATCTGGTTGGTCCAGATCCGGGAGCCGTCGCCGAGCAGCAGCTCCTCGCTGTCGATGCCCTCGGTGTCTCCGGGACGCAGCACGCGCAGGCCGCTGTGGCGCCCGCCCCCGTCGGCGCTCTCGAACTGGAAGCCGTACGCCCCGTCCAGGCTGCCGCCGAACGGCAGCAGCCCGCCCACCTGCCGCGGCTCGAACGGCTCCTCGGGGCGGTCGGCCCAGACGGCGGTGTCGCAGAAGAGCGGGTTCTCCTTGCGGCTCCAGCTCACCAGGAAGGAGCCGCCCACGTAGTGCACGGCGAACAGGCCCGCGTCCTCGGGAACCGTGAACCGGCAGGTGCCCCGCTCCCCGTCGGGGGCGACGGCGACCGCCCGGTCGCGCCCGAACACCGTCAGTACCGGCCAGGTGCACGTCACTCCGACCACGCCGGGCAGCGGAGGGTGCACCGCCACACGCGCCCCGTCGACCCCGTCCGCCGTGGGCTCTGCGGGATCGGCGGTCTCCGCGAACCCCGCGTACACCGACTCCAGGGCCGGCCAGGCCAGTTCCTCCGGCAGGCCGACCGCCAGCGAGCGCCGCAGCGTGCCCGCCGCACCCGCCCCGGCGAGGGCGTCGGTGATCCCACCGAGGGCCGTCACCGTCGGCCGGTCCAGCAGGGTCTCCAGCTCGGCCACGGCCTCCTCGGCCCCCGCCATACCGCCGCCCCCGACGGTGCCGACGAGTTTGCCGACCCGCCCGGCGACCTCCTTGGCGATGCCCTCGTTGCCCGGCAGCAGCGTCACCGCGGACCCGGGGAGGCGCCCGCGCGCGGCCCAGTGGTCGGGAAGCAGATCGGCATGGACCGTCCCCTCCAGCCGGGGGCCGAACACCGGGTCCGCGGCCAGCGCGACGAGGTCCCGCCGTGACCGCTCCCCCCAGAAGCGCATCCGCACCTCCGGACCAGGGTCGACCACCGCTGCCCCGGCCGCCAGGCAGGCGTCCAGCACGTCCGCGTCGAAGCCCTGGTAGTGGTACCGGGTGGTGTGCACCGCCAGCGGGATGCCCGCCGTCCGCAGGCGCGGCCCCAACCGGCCGAGCAGGTCGAGGAATTCCGTCGGCAGCGGCTGCGGGGAGACCCCGCCGCCGGACTGCGGGGCGTACTGGTACATGCGGACGAACTGTCCGACCCAGTGCGGAAGTCCGCCCTCCGGCACCACCCGTCCGGCCGCCATCGCCTCCGTCGCGCCGCAGCCGATCAGCATCCGCAGCCAGGCCCCGCCGTCGGTGGGCCCGGTCGGAAACACCTCGACCAGTCCGGCCCGCACGGCGTCCGTCGGCGGATGGGCCGTCAGGAGGAGCTCCGCGGCGCTCAGCAGCGCTTCCGGCACCGACTTCCCGCGGGTGACCGACAGGATCGCGCCCACCATCCGCGCGGCCTCGCCGTCCCCGTGCCCGGCTGCCTTGGCCGACGCCCGGACCCGGCGCACCAGATCCGCCGGCGGATCCGCCCGCGAACCCGCCCACGCGTTCAGGAACGCCTCCAGGGCCGTGTGCGCCGCCGCCGGATCCAGCGTCTCGGCGAGGAAACGCTGGTGCGCCCCGAACTCCTTGGCGGGCATGGCCCCGCCCGCCGCGAACAGCAGGGCGTTGGCCCGGCGGTAGCCGGGGTCCACCGGCAGCCCGTGCTCGGCCTCGGCCGCGCGCGCCGCCGCGTAGGCCCGCCCGCTCGCCCGGTTCCCGTGACCGATCAGCCGATGGCCCACCGTGTCCCAGAACCAGGGCAGGTGCGCCGGCGGCAGCCGCCGCGCCCGCGCCGTCATCGTGTCGACGAACCGTCCGGGCTTGTCCCGGGTCCGCACCAGTTCGGTGTACATGTCCTCGATCAGATCCCCCGCGACGCCTGCCGCGGCCGGGTCGTGGGCGGCCACCCAGTCGGTGTACGTGGTCGAGGCGTGCGGACCGGAGGCGGGCACGAGGGCATCGAGCGAGACGATCATGCTTCGCATCGTCGCACGGGCCACCGACACCACCCTGCCGGGCCCGGGACCTCACGCCCAGGGCCGTCTCTTCCGGGTCTTGCCGGGTGAGCCCGGGTCGTCCGGTGCGGTGCCTCGCAAGGCGGAGGGGCGCCCGTGTACCGGACGTACTCGGGTGTCCCGACAACGCGGCGAGGGGCCGTGCCGGGCGGGCCAAGCCCGACAAGACCCGGCGGCCCAGGGCGCCGGGCCACGGTCGCGTGGCCTTCCTCTAGAGTGCTTCCGTCCCGTACACGTGACTGTGACCCCGGCCGGGCGGCGCGTGCCGACCCGCGCACGGGCCCGAGCGAGGAGCAACCGTGACCGACCTGGCGTCCATATCCCTGCAGCAGGAGATCGCCCGTGATCTCCAGGTGAGCGCGTCATTCGACGTACGGCAGGAGATCGAGCGCCGAGTGGCCTTCCTCGCCGAGCGGCTGACCTCCACGGGCCTGCGCGCACTGGTCCTGGGCATCAGCGGCGGTGTGGACTCCACGACCGCCGGCCGACTCTGCCAGCTCGCCGTCGAGCGGGTCCGTGCCGCCGGCCACGAAGCGACGTTCTTCGCGATGCGACTGCCCTACGGGACGCAGGCGGACGAGAAGGACGCGCAGCTGGCGCTGGACTTCATCCGGGCCGACCGGGTCCTGACCGTGGACGTGAAGTCCGCGAGCGACGCCGCCCTGGAAGCGGCGCTGGCGGGCGGCACGGCCTTCCGCGACGCGCGCCACCAGGACTTCGTGCACGGCAACATCAAGGCCCGGCAGCGCATGATCGCCCAGTACACGGTGGCGGGCGCGCACGAGGGCCTGGTGGTCGGCACCGACCACGCCGCCGAGGCCGTCTCCGGCTT
>NZ_JBSGZP010000661.1:0-4050 GCF_053611065.1 Streptomyces sp. NPDC054840 | reverse complement strand
GGCCGGCACGGCGGAGGCAGCGTCCTCGACGCTCCCCGCGAGGACGGCGACTACCTGGTGGAGACCGAGCGCTTCGCCCGCCTCAAGCGGCTCGCCCGCAACCCCGCGCCCGTACTCCTCGCCCTCCTGGCAGTCGTCTCCCTCGCCGCCTGCCGCGGCCTGATCGGCGGCGGCTCCCTCATGGGCGGCGCCCTGCTGCCCGCTCCCGGCAGCGGCTCCGACCTCTGGGGCGCCTACACCGAAAGCTGGCACGCCGTCGGCACCGGCTCCACCGCCTCCGCGCCGCCCTACCTGGCCGTCCTCGGTACCCTCGCCACCCTGCTGTTCGGGTCCACCCAGGCCGCCCTGACCCTGCTGCTCGTCGGATCCGTCCCGCTCGCCGGCCTCACCGCCTACTTCGCCTCCCGCCCGCTCGTCGAATCCCGGCTGCTGCGCGCCTGGGCGGCCGTCGCCTACGCCTTCCTCCCCGCCGTGACCGGCGCCCTCGCCGGCGGCCGCCTCGGCACCGCCGTCCTCGCCGTCGTGCTCCCGCTTCTCGCCCGTGCCGCCGTCGCCGCCTTCGACCTCGCCGACGGCGCGGAAGCCGCCGACCGGCGGGGCGGCCGGCGCGCGGTGTGGACGTACATCCTGCTGCTCACCCTCACCACCGCCTTCACCCCCGTCGTATGGCCGCTGGCCGCCGTCCTCGGGATCGGCGCGCTGGTCCTGCGCCGGGCGCACTGGAAGGCGTACGGCCTGCGGCTGCTCGCCACCCTCGGCGTCCCGCTCGTCGTGCTCGCCCCCTGGTCACTGGGCCTGCTCACGCACCCCGGCCGCCTCCTGCGCGAGGCCGGACTCCCGTACGGGGCCGACTCCGCCGACGCCCTCGGCCTGCTCGCCCTCAGCCCCGGCGGCCCGGGCACCGGCCCCGTGGCGGTGCTCTTCGGCATCGTCCTGGCCGCCCTGGCCGCCCTGCTGCGCACCGACCGCGCCTTCGCCGTCCGCACCGCCTGGGCGGCCGCCCTGGCCGGGCTCCTGCTCGCCGTCGTCCTCAACCGCACCGCCTGGGCCGGACCCGCCACCCTCGTCTACGGGCTCGCCCTGCTCGCGGCCGCCGCGCTGGGCGCCGACGGAGCCAGGGAACGCGTCGCCGCCCGCAGCTTCGGCTGGCGCCAGCCGCTGGCCGCGCTCATCGCCCTGGCCGCCGCCGTGGGACCGCTGCTCGCCGCCGCCACCTGGATGGTCGCCGGCGCCGACGGCCCGCTGCAGCGCCGCGACCCCGTACAGGTCCCGGCCTTCGTCGCGGACGCGGGCGGCGACGACAACCAGACCCGCACCCTGATCCTCGACCTGGAGCCGCCCGCCACCGTCTCCTACAGCCTCGTCCGCGGCTCCGGCGGCCGCATCGGCGACGCGGAGGTCACCGCCCGCACCGGCGGCGACGCGCGCCTCGACAAGGTGGTCTCCAACCTCGTCGCCGGATCCGGCGCCGACCAGTCCAGCCAGCTCAGCGCCTTCGCCGTCCGCTTCGTGATGTTCCGCCCCGGCGGCCCCGAGGAGATCCGCCGCGTCCTCGACGCCACCCCGGGCCTCAGCCGCCGCCACCAGCAGGACGGCACCGCCCTGTGGGGCGTCGAACCCTGGCTGCCGCGCGCCGTCATCGTCTCCGGCAAGCAGGGCGAGGCCCCGATCCCCGTCGCCGCCGGACCCGTCGAGGCCCACAGCAAGATCCCCGCCGGCGACGCGGGCCGCGTCCTGCGCATCGCCGACCGGGCCGACGAAGGCTGGCAGGCCACCCTCGACGGCAAGCCCCTCAAGCCCAAGACCCTCGACGGCTGGGCACAGGGCTTCGAACTGCCCGCCGACGGCGGCCGCCTCGACCTCGTCCACGAGGACTCCCTGCCGCGGACCGCCTGGTACTGGGCCCAGGGCCTCCTCGCCCTGGTCCTGCTGGTGATGGCCCTGCCCGGCCGCCGCGCCGAGCTCGACGACGACCTGCCGGAGGAGGAGGCCGCGCTCCCGTCCCCGCCCGGCCCCGGCGAGGCCGGCGAGGGCCGCCGCGCCCGCCGGCTGCGCGCCGAGGCCGAACCGGCCCCCGTACCGGTGGAGACGGCCGAGGCCGCCGACCCGTACGCGCAGATCCCGGCGCAGGCGCAGCCCGTGTACGGCGACGACAGCTACGCGTACCAGGCGTACGGCGACCAGGGCGGTTACGCGTACGAGCCGCAGCAGCAGGTCCCCTACGAGCAGTACCCGCAGTACGACCAGCAGGGCGGGCAGACCGGTCGGACCGGTCAGGCCTACGAGGACCCGTACCCGCAGCAGCCCCCGCACCAGCCGGTCCAGAACCCGAACCAGCAGCAGTACCCCTACCCGTACGAGCCCTACCAGCCGTACGACCCGCAGCACCCCCACGCACCGCACGACCCGCGCCCGGACGGGAGCTCCCAGCAGTGAAGCAGCGCGCACCCCTGACGCTGGCGGCGGTGACCGCGGCCCTGGCCGCACTCACCGGCGTCGCCGCCCTCACCGCACCCGCCGCCGGCGGCGAGGCGGCCGACGCCAAGGCCGCCACCGCGGCCCGGATGCCGGTGGAGCGGTCCCTGCTGGTGTGCCCGGGGCCCAGCTCCTCGGACATCGCCGAGACCACGTACACGGCCTTCACCCCCGGCGCCCCCGCCGGCGAGGGCAAGGGCTCGGCCCGGCTGCTCGGCGCGACCAAGGACGCCAAGCCGGTGCTGGAACCCAAGGAGCCGGGCAAGCCCTTCGGGGCCACCGCCAGCGGCGCCGACGCACCCGCCCTCACCGGCAGCGCCGACGGCGCCCTCGCCCCCGGCTGGACCGCGCAGCTGACCACCAAGATCTCGGTCGGCCGCAGCCGGGGCGTGCTCGGCGTCGGCTGCACCGCCCCCGGCACCGACTTCTGGTTCCCCGCGGTCAGCATGGCCAAGGGGCGCGAGGACTACGTCCATCTCACCAACCCCGACGACGCCGCCGCCATCGTCGACATCAAGATCTTCGGCCCGGACGGTCCGGCCAAGCCCGACGCCGGCACGAGCGAGAGCATCCGGGTCGACCCCAGGTCCACCAAGGCCGTCCTGCTGTCCACCCTCGTCCCGGGCGCCCAGCTCGCGGACGCCACCGCCCACGTGACCACCCGCGCGGGCCGCGTCGGCGCATCCGTTCAGGTCGGTGAGGAGGGCGTGGGCGCCGACTGGCTTCCGGCCTCCGCCGACCCGTCGGGCTCGATCGTCCTGCCGGGAATCCCGGCGGACGCCGCCTCCGTACGGCTGGTCGTCTTCGCACCCGGCGAGGAGGACGCGGACCTGAAGGTGCGCCTCGCCGCACCGGGCGGCTCGATCAGCCCGGCGGGCAACGAGCAGCTGCACGTCAAAGCCGGTATGACGGCGGCCGTGGACCTCAAGGACCTGACCCGCGGCGAGCCCGGCTCGCTGCTGCTGACCCCGTCCGACCCCAAGAAGTCCGCCCCGGTCGTCGCGGCGGTACGGGTGGTCCGCGGCAGTGGCGCCAAGCAGGAGATCGGCTTCATCCCGGCCACCGGACCGGTCGGCGTACGGGCGACCGTGGCCGACAACCGGCCCGAGGAGAACACCACCCTGCTGGCCCTGACCGCCCCGGGCGCCGACGCGAAGGTCAAGGTGACCGCCTCGCCGGGCACCGGCGGCGGCGAGGCGGCCTCCCAGGAGGTCACGGTCAAGGCCGGCACCACGCAGAGCCTGTCCCTGGCCCCGGCGGGCGGAAAAGGCTCCTACGCCCTCACCGTCGAGACCCTCTCGGGCGGCCCGGTCCACGCGGTCCGCACCCTGTCCCTCCCGCACGAGGGCATCGCGATGTTCACCGTCCAGGCGTTCTCGGACGACCACTCCACGGTCTCGGTCCCCAAGGCGGCCCAGGACCTCTCCGTCCTGACCCGCTGACAGGGCGCCCCGGTCCGCGCGAGCCGGACCGGTCCCCGGCCCTGTGCGGACCCGGGCCGAGGCCCGGGCCGCCCCCGCCCCCCCGGCCCCCCCCGCCCCGCCCCGCGCCCCGGCGCCGCGCCGGCGGGCCCCC
>NZ_JBSGZP010000660.1:0-4052 GCF_053611065.1 Streptomyces sp. NPDC054840 | reverse complement strand
GCACATGCAGGACGCTGTGCGTGGCGCGGCCGGCAAGGATTCGACCAGCCGCAGCACCGAGCTGCGGCTGACGGACAAGCCAAAGAGACGCCTGATCAGGCTGCCTCGATCGCCGGCCAGGCCGTCAGTCTTCGTCTGGTGGCGGAACGTGGCCTGCCGCCTTCTGCACCCTGGCCTCCAACTCGGCGCGTTCCAAACCGATCGTCTCCGCGTAGTGGTCCAGGGCCGTATCCAGCAGCCACCAGGGCTCGCGCGCGTCTTCCCACGCGTCCCGCCAGGTCACGTGCTGCTCGTCGGTCCACTGAGCCGAGTCGCCGAGTTCCACTTGGAGGCGCGTCAACTCGGCGTGCGCTTCGTCGGTCGCTTCCTGCAGCTCGATCAGTTCGTCCAGTGCGTCCGACAGTTCGATTTCCATTCCGGGATCTTAAGCGACAAGGCCATCTCGGCGCGGCGGTCTCTGTCCCTGCTCGGTAGGCCGGGTAGAGGCCTCGGCCCACGCCCGCGGCCGACTGATGCGGGGGACGAGGCCTTCAAGCCGCGCGGGGAGGGCGAGGCATCGCCGCCGGGCCGGGACGACGGGACCACGACGTCGTTGAACGCCCCGAATTCGACTGCGCACGTCCGGCAGCCGCGGGAACCACTGGCGCCTGACGGTAGCCCTGGCCCCGCCCGCGCACTTGGCCTTTGACTGCTTCGACCGTGCGAATCGTTCCTGCGGTGAATGTCTGCGGCTATGTGGGTGAGCGCAGCGCGCTATGCCTCCGGTGAAGGTGAGAGGGCCGGTAGAAGACGGAGGTCGTTCCGTCGTCCTGAGGGGTGTTCGTGATGAGCCGAGGCTTGATCGTCGTGGATGTGCAGAAGGACTTCTGCGAAGGAGGCAGTGTTCCCGTCGCGGGAGGCTCTCAGCTCGCCACCGCGATCGCCGAGCTGGTGGAGCATGCGGACGGTGACTACCAGTACGTCGTGGCCACCCGCGACCACCACATCGACCCAGGCGGCCACTTCTCCTCGAACCCGGACTTCAAGGACAGCTTCCCCGTCCACTGCGTCGCCGGAGACGAAGGCGGAGAATTCCACCCGAACTTCGCCCCCGCCGTCGTCGGCGGCAAGGTTCACGCCGTCTTCTTCAAGGGCGCCCACAGTGCGTCCAAGAGCGGCTTCGAAGGCGCGGACACCGAAGGCACCCCCCTAGCTGACTGGCTACGCGCACGCGGGGTGCGGGATGTGGACGTGGTGGGTATCGCAACCGACCACTGCGTGCGTGCCACCGCCCTGGACGCTGCCGCGGCCGGATTCAAAACCCGGGTACGCCTGGACTACACGGTCGGTGTCGCCCCCGACACCATTGCCTCCACACTGGACGACTTCCGCCAGGCAGGCATCAAGGTGTCCGGCAAGGCACCGGCGCCGAGGTAGCCCGGCAAGCGGGGACAACGTCCTCGCCCCGTGGCGGTCCACACTCGCGGAACCGGTTCTGCGAGAGCTCGTTGCACTGTGCAGGCCCCTGCCCGGGGTGCCTCGATCCTTCGGGGCGCCCGGGGTTGGCCTCTTCCAGGATCGGCCGCGCCGGCTGGTCATCGGCGAGCACCACCCGGACGGTCGTCGGGCCTCCACCGGAGCTCCGACGCGTGCGGGTGGCGGCAGCCTGGCCGCCACCCGGAAGCCGCCCTCGGTCTGCGGTCCGGTGCTGAGGTGACCGCCCAGCAGGGCGACCCGCGTCCGCATCCCGATGATGCCGAAGCCGCGGGCCGAGCTGCCCCCGGTGGCGCCGCGCCCATCGTCGACGACCTCCACGGACAGCTCCTCCGCCCTGTAGTCGACGGCCACCCGGCAACGCCCGGTGCCCGCGTGCCGGACCACGTCGGTCAGCGCCTCCCGCGCGATCCGATAGGCGGACAGATCGATGTCGGCCGGCAAGGATCGGCGTGCCTCTTTCTTCTCCATGCGGCCGCGTTGGGCCGACCGGGCCGAGCCGGGGGCGTTCGGAGCACGGTTCCCGCAGATCTGACCGGCGCCGCCATAGGGTCGGACCTCGCCTCTCTGCGCGAGGCGGGCGTGAGGAGTGCGGATGAACGGCTGGGCCGTCCTGATTGCCGGTGGTGCGGTAGTCGGCTATGGGGCGCTCTCACGCCGTTTGTCGACCACGGTGCTCTCGGGACCGCTGGTCTTCATGCTGGTCGGTCTGGCGATCGGCCCGCTGGGACTGGACCTGCTGGACCGTACGAAGGATCCCGAGGTCACGCGGACGCTCCTGGAGAGCGCGCTGGTGCTCCTTCTGTTCGCGGACGCGGCGGGAATCAGGGCCCAGGACCTGCGCCGGGAGGAGTTCCTGCCGCTGCGGCTGCTCGTGGTCGGCCTGCCGGTCACGATGGCTCTGGGCTTGCTGGTGGCCTGGCCGCTGCTGCCCGGCCTGAGCGTGTGGGAGCTGGCCCTGGCCGCCGTCATCCTCGCGCCGACGGACGCCGCGCTCGGGCAGCAGGCCTTCTCCGACAAGCAGGTGCCCCCGCTGGTCCGCGGCGGGCTGACCATCGAATCCGGTCTGAACGACGGCCTGACACTTCCGTTCTTCGTCCTGGCACTTGCGGCGGCGGGTGAGGGCCACGACCACCCGAGCGTGGCTGAGACGTTTCTGCGCGCGCTGCTGCTGAGCAGCACGATCGGAATCACGGCCGGCTGGACCGGGGCGAGCCTGTTGCGCTGGTCGCTCGCCCGGGGGTGGAGCAGCTCCGACTGGCGGCAGTTCCTGGTACTCGCCGTCCCGGTCATCGCGTACGTCCTGTGCGCCATGGTCGAGGGCAGCGGCTTCATCGGCGCCTGGGTCGCCGGCCTGGTCTTCGGCATCCACCTGCGCCGCACCCCCGCCGGCCCGGACATCCCTCCCCAGGACTCGGACCCCGCGCAGAGCACCAGGTTCACCGAACGCCTCGGCCTCCTCCTCGCCTCACTGAGCTTCCTCGTCTTCGGCGCGGTCATCCTGGGACCGACACTCCAGCACCTGCAATGGCGCATGGTCCTCTACGCGCTGTTCAGCCTGACCGTCGTCCGGATGCTGCCCGTCGCACTCGCCCTGGCCGGCACCGGCCTGCGCCCCGCCTCCATCGCGTACATCGGCTGGTTCGGCCCGCGGGGGCTCGCCTCCCTTGTGTTCGGCCTGCTCGCCCTGGAAGAACATCTGCCCGGGGGAACCCTGCTGAGCGAGGTCATCGCGGTGACCGTGGGCCTGAGCATCATCCTCCACGGAGCATCAGCCCCCCTCCTGGGCGACCGCTACGGCACATGGTTCACCAGGACACTCCGCAAGGAACCAAACCTGCGGGAGAACGCCCTCGCGCAGGACGACGGCCCACACTGATGAGGTCAGCGGCCTTCTGGGAATAGGGACGCCGGCCGGCCGCGAGGCCAGTCCATCCTTCGGGCCCGTCGCCACTGTTCGGCGTGCGGGAGGTGGACGGGCCGTTCCCCAGCTTGCCGCCCTCGGTGCCTGACCGGCTCAGACCCACGCCTGGAAGGTAGGACAAGCTTAGTTGTCTCTCATCGCCAGTACGGGGCAGGTCGCGTGTTCGACGCAGTAGCGGCTCACCGAGCCCAGCAGGGTGCCGGTGAAGCCGCCCAGGCCACGGCAGCCTACGACCGGGAGGTCCGTGCCGTTCGCGGAAGAGCTGTTCGGAGGGTGGACGCGCTGCTGGAGGGCGAGCCGGGGCTGCCGTCTCCGGCGGAGCGGGCGCGGTTGCGTGAGGCGGCCGGTGTCACGCAGGCTCGGCTCGCGGCCGCGTTGAAGTCGACGCCCCAGACGGTGAAGAACTGGGAGAACGGCCCCTCCGAGCCGCGCCCGCCGCGCCTGCAGGCCTATCTGCGGCCGCTGGACGGCTGGGCCGAGCGCTACCCCGTGCCGGCCGCCTCCGAGTCCGCGCCCGCTCCGGCTGCGGTTCCGAAGGCATTCACCGGCCCGGTGGAGCAACCCGCGGAGCGCGCCGAAGGCGCCGGGGGAGGTGGTGGCCGGGCCGTCGGCGACGTCGCGCCGCCCGGCGCGGAAAGCCGCCCCACAGCCGGCC
>NZ_JBSGZP010000659.1:0-4061 GCF_053611065.1 Streptomyces sp. NPDC054840 | reverse complement strand
GGTCAGCTCTTGGCGCTCTTGTAGCCCCGCCCCCACTGGAGCCCCCAGCCGTACAGCCGGTCCAGCTCGGCCTGGAACCCGTACACGAACTTCACCTCGCGCCGCACCACGAGCTCGCCCTTGATCTTCTCCAGGGAGACGACCGCGCAGGACCGGGCCTGGGGGTGCCGCTCGTCCAGCGGGATCTCGATCCGCGGCCCCGTGACGGGGTAGAGGGTGACCATGGCGTGCGTCCGGTCGAAGGCCGGGGTCTGGTCGTAGATGTAGACGAAGACCAGCAGCCGCTTGATCTCGTCGGCGTGGTCGAGGTTGACGTAGAGCGTCTCCCCCGACGCCGAGCCGAACCGGTCGTCCCCGCTGAGCTTGACGTACGGCGGGTCGTTGAGGTCGCCCAGCAGATTCCCCAGCGGCTGCACGGCGCCGCGGGTTCCGTCCGCCAGCTCGTACAGGCAGCCCATGTCCAGGTCGACATTCACCATGCCCTGGGTATGCGCCTGCACCATGTCCGGCTTGAACAGCTTGAACGGGTGCCGGAAGAGCTGGCCGCTCTGCCCGGAGCGGCCGCCGATGTCCGAGGTGCGCATGCGCCAGGACAGGTTGACGCGCAGATTGCCGTGGACGGCCCCCTGTTTGGTGAGCGACACCGTCGAATGTCGCTTGGTCAGCTCGATCGCGTTCGACGAGGCACTGCCCGACTGGAACTGCACGGCCCGGCTGCCCATGATGCCGTCGAAGAAGCCCATCCCCTACCCCCCTGGTTCCCTGATCCCCTGAACGCCCTGAGCCTACGGAAGCGGGGCGGCCCGCCGGGTCCGTGGACCCGGTGGACCGCCCCGCAGATGGAGCGTTCCGCATTACCGCCGCGGTCATGCCTCGGCGGTGGAACCCTCCAGTTCCAGGCGCTTGTTGCGGCGCACGGAGGACCAGAAGGACCATCCGATGAGCAGCACGCCGACGAGACCGGTGATGATCTCGTTGATCTCGTACTGGATGGTGACGAGCAGGATCACGGCGAGCGCGCCGATGGCGTAGTGGGCGCCGTGCTCCAGGTACACGTAGTCGTCGAGGGTGCCCTGGCGGACCAGGTAGACCGTCAGCGAACGGACGTACATGGCACCGATGCCGAGGCCGAGGGCCATCAGCACGATGTCGTTGGTGATGGCGAAGGCGCCGATGACTCCGTCGAAGGAGAAGGAAGCGTCGAGAACCTCCAGGTAGAGGAACATGAAGAAGGCGGCCTTGCCGGCCATGGCGACGGCGGTGACGGGCTTGCCGCTCTTCTTGGCCTCTTCCTCGGCCTCGTGCTCGGCTTCCTCCTCTTCCTCCAGTTTGTTCTCGAAGTAGCCCGAGAGGCCACCGACGATCATGTAGGTGATCAGGCCGAGGATGCCGGAGATCAGGACGGTCTGCGCCTTGTCCACGTGGACACCACCGTGCTGGTGGGCGTTGGCCCCGACGGTCATCGAGGCGATGGCGAGGACGATCAGCGCGATGCAGGCGGACAGCATGTCGACCTTGCCGAGCTTGGCGAGCGGGCGCTCCAGCCAGGCGAGCCACTTGATGTCACGGTCCTCGAAGATGAAGTCGAGGAAGATCATCAGGAGGAACATGCCACCGAAGGCGGCGATGGACGGGTGGGCGTCCGTCACCAGCTGCTCGTACATCTCCTTGTCGGAGAGGGCGAGATCCACGGCCTCAAGGGGCCCGATCTTGGCGCTGATCGCGACGATCACAACGGGGAAGACCAGCCGCATACCGAAGACCGCGATGAGTACGCCGATAGTGAGGAAGATCTTCTGCCAGAAGGCATTCATCTTCTTCAGGATCCCGGCGTTGACCACCGCGTTGTCGAAAGACAGCGAGATCTCGAGGACCGACAGGATCGCGACGATACCGAAGGCCTGCCACCCCCCGTAGAACACCGCTGCGACCAGACCGAGCGCAGTGATTGCGAACGACCAGCCGAAGGTTTTGAGAACCACTGGCACCCCATCGTCTTGTACGGCTTTACGAAACGTTGACCCCGAAGTCTAGAGCGATGCCTCGGAGCCCTGACGCGTACCCCTGCCCCACCGCCCGGAACTTCCATTCCCCCCCGTACCGGTAGACCTCACCGAAGATCATCGCGGTTTCGCTGGACGCGTCCTCGGAGAGGTCGTACCGGGCCAGTTCCTGGCCGTCGGCCTGGTTCACCACGCGAATGAAGGCGTTGCTGACCTGGCCGAAGCTCTGCCGACGGGAGTCCGCGTCGTGGATCGAGACCGGGAAGACGATCTTGTCCACGGTCGCCGGCACCTTGGTGAGGTCGATGATGATCGACTCGTCGTCGCCTTCACCCTCGCCGGTGAGGTTGTCCCCCGTGTGTTCGACGGAGCCGTCGGGGCTCTTCAGGTTGTTGTAGAAGACGAAGTACTCGTCTCCCAGCACCCGGCCGCTGTTGCACAGCAGCGCGCTGGCGTCGAGGTCGAAGTCGGCTCCCGTGGTCGAGCGCGCGTCCCATCCGAGACCGATCAGAACCCTGGTGAGGTTCGGTGCGGCCTTGGAGAGAGAGACATTGCCCCCCTTGGCAAGTGTGACGCCCATGTTGTGGTCCTCCCCGGACGACGGTGTGGCGGTACGGCGATGTGCCGGTGTGGTGCGGGTGTGGTGCGGCTTTGGCTGGCGCTGTGGGTGCTGCGGTGTGCGGGTGACGCGTGCCGGTGGTGCGGTGTGCCGCCCGCGGTCGCGGCCGCGGGTAAAGCCGGTCCGGCGCCGTACACACAGTGCACGGCGCCGGACGGACGGACTGCTCTCGGACTCAGACGTTGACGCCGAAGTCCTGCGCGATGCCGCGCAGGCCCGATGCGTAACCCTGGCCGATGGCGCGGAACTTCCACTCCGCACCGTTGCGGTACAGCTCGCCGAAGACCATGGCGGTCTCGGTCGAGGCGTCCTCGGAGAGGTCGTAACGCGCGAGCTCGCTGTTGTCGGCCTGGTTCACCACGCGGATGTACGCGTTGCGGACCTGGCCGAAGCTCTGCTGGCGGCTCTCGGCCTCGTAGATCGAGACGGGGAAGACGATCTTGGCGACGTCGGCCGGGACGCCGGCCAGGTTGACCTTGATCGCCTCGTCGTCGCCCTCGCCCTCACCGGTCGTGTTGTCCCCGGTGTGCTCCACCGAGCCGTCGGGGCTCTTCAGGTTGTTGAAGAAGACGAAGTTCGCGTCGCTGGTGACCTTGCCCTGGTCGCTGGTCAGGATCGCGCTGGCGTCGAGGTCGAAGTCGACACCGGTGGTGGTGCGAGCATCCCAGCCCAGACCGACGATGACCGCCGTCAGGTTAGGCGCGGCCTTGGTCAGCGAGACGTTGCCGCCCTTGCTGAGGCTGACTCCCACGGGTCCTCCATTTGGGTTCTGTGTGTGGGGCGGTGCCCCGTCGTGCAGGGGCCCTCCCGGCCGTGACCGGGGGAGCTACCGGATCAACGTTTCGATCCTAGTGACGGGTTCCCGCCTGTAAGCGGTTTTCGCAGGGAAAATGCGTGTACGGCCCGCGCCGGCGCGCTCAGAGACTGTCGAGTGCCTTGATGTACTCGTTCAGGTCACGCGCGTCGGGCAGTCCGTTGACGACAGTCCAGCGCACGACGCCGTCCTTGTCGATGATGAAGGTGCCGCGGACGGCACATCCCTTGTCCTCGTCGAAGACGCCGTAGGCGCGCGAGGTCTCCCCGTGCGGCCAGAAGTCCGACAGCAGCGGGTACTCCAGGCCCTCCTGCTCCCCGAAGACCCGCAGGGTGGGTACGGAGTCGTTGGAGACGGCGAGGAGCTGCACGTCGTCGTTCTGGAAGCGCGGGAGCTGATCGCGCAGCTCGCACAGCTCGCCGGTGCAGACGCCGGTGAAGGCGAACGGGTAGAAGAGCAGCACCACTGCCTTCTCTCCCTGGAAGTCGGAGAGCCGCACGGCCCGGCCGTGGTTGTCCTTGAGCTCGAAGTCCGGGGCCTTGTCGCCGACCTCGATCGCCATCTCTCGCATCCCTTCGTTCCCGCATCCCCGCGTTGGGCTGTTCGGGTGGTCCCACCTTATGGG
>NZ_JBSGZP010000658.1:0-4062 GCF_053611065.1 Streptomyces sp. NPDC054840 | reverse complement strand
CGAATACGCCCAGTATGGGGGCGCCCCTCCGCCTTGCGATGCACCGCATCCGACGCCGTGCGCCGATCCACCGGGGATTACGGGACAGCCCTTAGGCCGTCTCCTTCGGATCATGTCGGCCGAGCCCCGGGAAGTGGTTTCGCCGAGGCCCTTCCCCGGTCACGCCGTGAGGTGCCTGCGGGCCGGCCGCTCACTTCGACGACAGGGCGCTGTCCCGTCATCCCCGGTGGATCAGCGCACGGCGTCCGGACGCGGCGCATCCCGCGCATGCGGGCGTTCCGGCATGGCGGCGAGGTCCGTAGCCGGCTCGTGCGGCCGCCGGGACGCCGGGGCAGCCCCTGGGGAGCGTCTGCGGGCCGCGTAGGGCCTGGGGGACCAACGGGGCCGGGGATCCGGCGGAACGGCTCAGGAACGCGCAGGTGGGGGCCGCCCGTACCGCCCCCGGGCGGTGCCCGCGAAGAGCTGAGCCGGGATACGCGCCTTCAGGGCCGGACGGGCCGCGTCCACGCGGTGGTGCCGTGCCGTCCGACCGGCGGGAGCGGCGCGCCCACCGGGTTCGCCGGCGCCGGCCCGCCGGACAGCCCCCGGGCGGCCTTCGGCGGGGCGCACAGTGGGCGAAGGCGGGCGGCGCGGGCGGAGGTGACGGCGCGCCTCCCCGTGGAGCTCGGCTCCAGCGGGCGACAGCACAACGCTGCCCCGGCCGCAGATCACGGTCGGGGCAGCGCAGAGAATGCAGAAACGCAGAAGGTGGAAGTGCTGTCAGTGTCCCCGTGGGGTCAGCCGACGACCTTCTTCAGGGCGTCACCCAGGGCGTCCGCTTCATCAGGGGTCAGCTCGACGACAAGCCGACCGCCGCCCTCGAGCGGTACGCGCATGACGATGCCCCGCCCCTCCTTGGTGACCTCGAGCGGGCCGTCGCCCGTCCGCGGCTTCATGGCCGCCATGCTCGTTCCCCTTCCTGAAACCAGCTCATCGTCAGCCGACGGCCCCATTCAGGCGCCTAATACCCGGCATCGAACACATTGCTTCCCAGCCATTATCCCGCATGTCAGGACCCGATGACCAACATCGCCCGGGAACGCTTGGGCAACGCGCTCGACCAAAACCACTCATTTCGGGGATCCGCCTGCGATACTTCGCCGCCGCACCGGGGAAGCGGCATCGGCTTTCTTTGACGCACATCACATGTGCGTGCCCCGTCCGGTCCGCCATGCTGACCTTTGTACCGGACAGTACCGACCGGTAGCCAAGCCCGCGACGAAGGGGGACCCCCTGCCATGGCCGACAGCGTGCTCTACGAAGTGACCGACGGACTCGCCACCATCACGATCAACCGCCCGGACGCGATGAACGCGATGAACACCGAGGCCAAGGTCGCCCTGCGCGACGCGGTCCGGGCGGCGGCCGCCGACACCGCCGTACGGGCCGTGCTGCTGACCGCGGCCGGGAACCGGGCCTTCTGCGTGGGTCAGGATCTCAGGGAACACATCGGCAACCTCGCCTCGGACCGCGAGACCGGCTCCTCGCTGACCATGACCACCGTGGCCGACCACTACAACCCCATCGTGCGGGCGCTCACCGAGATGCCCAAGCCCGTGGTGGCCGGGGTGAACGGCGTGGCGGCCGGAGCGGGCTTCGGCTTCGCGCTGGCGGCGGACTTCCGGGTCGTCGCCGACACCGCCTCCTTCAACACCTCGTTCGCCGGGGTGGCGCTGACCGCCGACTCCGGGGTCTCGTGGACCCTCCCCCGTCTGATCGGCGCCTCCCGCGCCTCGGACCTGCTGCTGTTCCCGCGTTCGATCAAGGCCCAGGAGGCGTACGAGCTCGGCATCGTCAACCGCCTCGTGCCCGCGGACTCGCTGCACGCCGAGGCGGAGGCCGTGGCCCGCACGCTGGCCGCCGGCCCGACGGTCGCGTACGCCGCCCTGAAGGAGTCCCTGGCGTACGGGGCCTCCCACACGCTCTCCGAGGCCCTGACCCATGAGGACACCCTCCAGACGCGTGCCGGGGCCTCCGAGGACCACTCCATCGCCGTCCAGGCCTTTCTCGCGAAGCAGCCGCCGAAGTACCTGGGCCGCTGACCGGGGTCCCGCGATCCGGCCCGGCTCAGGCCGGGTCGCGGGAGACGCAGTCGGCCAGGTGGTCGTTGACCAGCCCGCAGGCCTGCATCAGGGCGTAGGCCGTCGTGGGGCCGACGAAACGGATGCCGGCCTTCTTCAGGGCCTTGGCGAGCGCCGTGGACTCCGGCGTGACCGCCGGGACCTCGGTGACCGTCAGCGGGACCGGCCCCGGCTCCTCGGGAGCGTGGGACCAGATCAGGGTGTCCAGCTCACCGGCCTCCCACCCGGCGAGGACCTTCGCGTTGGCCAGGGTCGCCTCGATCTTGGCCCGGTTGCGGATGATGCCCTCGTCGGCCAGCAGCCGCTCCGCGTCGCGGTCGTCGAACTCCGCGACCGCCGCGATCGAGAAGGCGGCGAAGGCCTTACGGAACCCCTCGCGGCGCCGCAGGATGGTGATCCAGGACAGGCCCGACTGGAACGCCTCCAGGCACAGCCGTTCGTAGAGGGCGTCGTCCCCGTGCACCGGACGGCCCCACTCGGTGTCGTGGTAGACGACATAGTCCGGCGTGGACAGGCCCCACGGACAGCGCAGCAGCCCGTCCACGCCCGCCACCGAGCCGCTCACCGCTCACCGCCCTTGCTGAGGTCGACGTGCCCGGGCGTGTCCGACGGGGCCGCGGCGGACGCCGCCGCGGCCGTCAGCTGCGCGATCCGCGCGTCCCGCTCGGCCAGTTCTGCCGCGAGCCGCTCCAGTACGTCGTCCACCTCGGCCATCCGGTACCCGCGCGGCGCGACCGGCAGCCGCAGCGCGTCGATGTCGGCCCGGACGACGGGCCGGGTCTCCGGCAGCCCGTCCGCGACCCGGTCCGGCTCCGCTTCCGGCAGGACGGCCTCCGAGCCGCCGCCGATCACCGCGAGGGTGACCGCTGCCACGACCACGACCAGCGCGATCATCAAGAAGAAGAACACGATCAACTCCCCTGAGAGACTCCGGCCACCAGGTTAAGGTCGCAGGCGAGGCGCAAGGGCCGCCGAAGGAGGAAAGAGCAGGATGCTGCGACTGGGCAGGCGCGAGTTCGACACCCACGAGCCGGTGATCATGGCCATCGTGAACCGGACGCCGGACTCCTTCTACGACCAGGGCGCGACGTTCCGCGACGAGCCGGCGCTGGACCGGGTCGAACACGCGATCGCCGAGGGCGCCGCGATCATCGACATCGGCGGGGTCAAGGCGGGCCCGGGCGAGCACGTGGACGCGGCCGAGGAGGCCCGGCGCACGGTCGGCTTCGTGGCCGAGGTCCGGCGCCGCCACCCGGACGTGGTGATCAGCGTGGACACCTGGCGGCACGAGGTCGGCGAGGCGGTGTGCGAGGCCGGGGCCGATGTCCTCAACGACGCCTGGGGCGGGGTGGACCCCAAGCTCGCCGAGGTGGCCGCGCGCTACGGCGCGGGCCTGGTCTGCACCCACGCGGGCGGTGTGGAACCCCGCACCCGGCCGCACCGGATCGCGTACGACGACATCATGGAGGACGTCCTGCGCGTGACGGTCGGCCTCGCCGAACGCGCCGCCGCGCTCGGCGTCCGCCGCGACGCGATCATGATCGACCCCGGCCACGACTTCGGGAAGAACACCCGGCACTCGCTGGAGGCCACGCGCCGGCTGGACGAGATGACCGCGACGGGCTGGCCGGTCCTGGTCTCCCTGTCCAACAAGGACTTCGTCGGCGAGACCCTCGACAAGCCGGTCAAGGAGCGCCTGTTGGGCACTCTGGCCACGACCGCCGTCTCGGCCTGGCTGGGCGCGCAGGTCTACCGCGTCCACGAGGTCGCCGAGACCAGGCAGATCCTGGACATGGTCCGCTCCATCCAGGGCCTCCGCCCCCCGGCGGTCGCCCGCCGCGGCCTGGCCTGAGCCCCTGGCCCGCCGCGGCCTCGCCTTGAGCCCCGCCGGTCGCCCGCCGCGGCCTGGCTGACGCCTTGCCGGGCCCGGGGCGGAGCGCCC
>NZ_JBSGZP010000657.1:0-4101 GCF_053611065.1 Streptomyces sp. NPDC054840 | reverse complement strand
CCCGCGGGGAGATCCCGGCCGCCAACATGGCGGCCGGGCTGCTCCTGCTGCACCACCTCCGGCTCGGCCGGCCGTAGGTCCGGCCGACGGGCCGGTCAGGGTTCCGTCCGACGGGCGGTCGTGGGTCCGGCCGTACGGATCAGCCGTACGGGTAGAAGCCCGCGCCCGTCTTGCGGCCCAGGCGGCCGGCGTCGACCATGCGCTGGAGCAGCGGGGGAGCGGCGTACAGCGGCTCCTTGTACTCGGCGTACATCGAGTCGGCGATCGACGCGATGGTGTCCAGGCCGATCAGGTCGGACAGCTTGAGCGGGCCCATCGGGTGGGCGCAGCCCAGCTCCATGCCGTTGTCGATGTCCTCGCGGCTGGCGATGCCCGACTCGAACATCCGGATCGCGGACAGCAGGTACGGGACGAGGAGCGCGTTGACGACGAACCCGGAGCGGTCCTGGGCGCGGACCGCGTGCTTGCCAAGCACGTCCCGCACCAGGGCCTCGGCGCGCTTCACCGTGTCCTCGCCCGTGGTCAGCGCCGGGATCAGCTCGACGAGCTTCTGCACCGGGGCCGGGTTGAAGAAGTGGATGCCGATGACCTGGTCCGGCCGCGAGGTCGCGACGGCCAGCTTGACCAGCGGGATCGAGGAGGTGTTGGAGGCCAGGATCGCGTCCGGGCGGGTGATCACCTGGTCGAGGACCTGGAAGATCTCCGTCTTGACCTGCTCGTTCTCGACGACCGCCTCGATGACGAGGTCACGGTCGGCGAACTCGCCGAGGTCGGTGGTGAAGCTGAGGCGGGCCAGGGTGGCGTCCCGCTCCTCTTCGCTGATCTTGCCGCGTTCGGCGGCCTTGGTCAGCGAGTTGTGCAGCCGGGTACGGCCGATCTCCAGGGCTTCGCCGGTGGTCTCGGCGACCTTGACCTCAAGGCCACTGCGGGCGCACACCTCGGCGATACCCGCGCCCATCTGGCCACAGCCCACTACGCCGACCCGTGTGATGTCGGAAGGGAGGTCAGTCACTTCGTGCCTTTCGCAGCTCATCCGTCGGCGGGTCCCCCGTACGATTCCGGCGCCCGCCACGCCCCCCGACGTTACTCCCGACCCTGCGCCGGGCGGCGGGCCGGGGCGGGCATGCTGGACGGACATCACGTAATGTCACTCAGCGAAACGGAGCTGTCACATGACGTACATCGGTCGACGGGTGCTGCTGGCCGGAGCCGTGGGGGTGGTCGCCGCCGCCGCCGGGGCCGGGTCGGCCGCCGCGGCGCCGCGGACGTCCGCGAGGATCCCCGGGCGGCGGGCCGGCGCCGCCGACTTCCGCGGAATGTGGATCGCCTCGGTGTCCAATGTGGACTGGCCCTCCGAGAGCGGACTCTCCGCGGCGCGCCAGCGCGCGGAGCTGCTCGCCCTCCTGGACACCGCGGTCGAGCGGCGTCTCGGTGCGGTGGTCCTCCAGGTCCGGCCGGCGGCGGACGCGCTCTGGCCCTCGAAGCTGGAGCCCTGGTCGCAGTGGCTGACCGGGGAGCAGGGAGTCCATCCCGGCTGGGACCCGCTGGGCACGGCCGTCAAGGAGGCGCACGCCCGCGGGCTGGAGCTGCACGCCTGGTTCAACCCGTTCCGCGTGGCCAACCACGCCGACCCGGACCGGCTGGCGTCCTCGCACCCGGCGCGGCGCAACCCCGGCTGGACGGTGGAGTACGGCGGCAAGCTCTACTACAACCCCGGCCTGCCCGAGGTGCGGCGCTTCGTCCAGGACGCGATGTTCGACGCCGTCTCCCGCTACCCGCTGGACGCCGTGCACTGGGACGACTACTTCTACCCCTACCCGGTGCCCGGGGAGTACTTCGACGACGACGATGCCTTCGAGGAGTACGGGGCGGGCTTCGCCTCGCGCGCCGCCTGGCGCCGCGACAACATCGACACCCTGGTCCGTGAGATGTCCGCACGGGTACGGGCGCTCCGGCCGGCGCCGCGGTTCGGCATCAGCCCGTTCGCCGTCTGGCGCAACTCCGACCGGGACCCGGCCGGCTCACCGACGCGCGCGGGCCTGGGGACGTACGACGACCTGTACGCGGACACCCGCAAGTGGGTCAGGGAGGGGTGGATCGACTACATCGTGCCGCAGGCGTACTGGCACATCGGGCATCCGACCGCCGACTACGCCGACGTCGTGCCCTGGTGGGCGCGGACCGTCGCCGGTACGGACGTGGACCTGTACGTGGGGGAGGCCCTGTACCGCTGCGACGCGGACAGCCCCACCGAGGCCTGGCGCGATCCGGGGGAGCTGTCGAAGCACCTCACGTTCGCCCGCGCGTACCCGGAGGTCCGCGGCCCCGTCTACTTCTCGGCGAAGCAGGTGGCCGCGGATCCCAACGGGGCGATGGCCCGAGTGGTCGCCGACCACTACCGATCGGCGGCGTCCCGGCGCTGATTCAGTGAGGGGGCTCTGCGGGGTGGCGGACCGTGCAGTCGGGTCCGGGAGCCATCAGTGCCTCGTGTCCGTCCTGGAAGCGGACCCGGTACGGGGGGGTTCCGTTCTCGCCCAGGACCTGGGTGATCTCGCCCACCTTGTCGTGCTGTCCGACGATTCTGCCGTGCTGCACCAGCTGGTCGCCCTCAGTCGCGCGCATAACTGACCTCCTCGGTGGCGGTCCGATCCGGTGCTTGCAGTTTAGGTCGTCATGGGGCTGTTTGACCCGTTGGGTCACCGCGATGCAGACGAGTACGCCGCAGGCGGCGGCCGGTGCGGCGGGGGAGAGGCGCTCGCCCAGCAGGGCCACCGACCAGACGAGGGTCAGCAGCGGTTGGGCGAGCTGGAGCTGGCTGGCCCGCGGCGCCCCGATCTCGGCCATGCCCCGGTACCAGACGTACAGGCCGAGGAAGGTGGAGCCGGCCGCCGCCCAGATCAGCCCGGCGAGCCCGTGGCCGGTGAGGTGCACCGGCTCGAACGCGAGCCCTGCCAGCGAACCGGCCAGGCTGAGCGGCAGGCACAGGACCAGCGCCCAGCCGATCACCTGCCAGCCGGGCAGCGTCCGGGCGAGGCGGCCGCCCTCGGTGTACCCGGCGGCGCACACCAGCAGGGCGCCGAACAGGTAGGCGTCGCCCGCCGAGAGGGCGCCGCCTACCTGCGCGAGCGTGCCGTCACATACGACGAATGCGATCACGACCGCGGCCCCGGCGAGCGCCGCGGCCCAGAAGGCGCGCGAGGGACGGGCCCCGGTGCGCAGCGCGGACAGCGCGGCGGTGGTCAGCGGCAGGAGGCCGACCACCACGGCGGCGTGCGAGGTGGTGGAGGTCGTCAGCGCGAGGGTGGTGAGCATCGGGAAGCCGACGACCACGCCGGCGGCGACGACGGCGAGCCCCGGCCAGTGCTCACGGGCGGGCAGGGGGACCCGCCTGGCCAGCAGGAAGACCCCGGCGATGGCGGCGGCGAGGACACTGCGCAGCGCGACCAGCGACCACGGGCCGAAGCTCTCCAGTCCCCAGGCGGTGGCGGGGAAGGTCAGCGAGAAGGCGACGACACCGAGCAGGGCGAGGACGGTACCCCGGCGTACCGGGTTGTTGACCGCTATCGTGGTCGCGAGAGTAGCGCTATTCTGGGCTGTCATGTACGAGCGTAACAGTGTGGCGAGCCTGGCAGAATCCCTGCGATCCGAAATCAACCGCTACTCGGTTGGTGGAAAGCTCCCGTCGAGCCGGGCCCTGGTCGAGCGCTACCGGGTCAGCCCGGTCACCGTCTCGCGGGCCCTCGCGCAGCTCGCCGCCGAGGGCCTCGTCGTCACCCGGCCCGGAGCGGGGGTCTTCCGCGCCGCACCGCGTACGGCGGCCCCCGCACCCGGGGACACCTCCTGGCAGGAGGTCGCGCTCAGCGCCGAGGGGGCCGGGGAGATCGTCCCGCGCTCCGTCGACGCCACCGGGGTGCTCGGTTCGCTGGCCGCGCCGCCCCCCGGGGTGATCGAGCTCAACGGCGGCTACCTGCACCACTCCCTCCAGCCCGAGCGGGCCATGGCGGCCGCGCTGGCCCGGGCCGGACGGCGGCCCGGAGCCTGGGGGCGGCCGCCCCTGGAGGGGCTGCCCGAGCTGCGCGACTGGTTCGCCCGGGAGATCGG
>NZ_JBSGZP010000656.1:0-4102 GCF_053611065.1 Streptomyces sp. NPDC054840 | reverse complement strand
GCCCTCAGACCAGGCCGGCGGCGCGGAACGCGTCCAGGCTCGGGCGGATGGTGGCGGTCTGCCCGCTGTCCGCGGCCACCGCCTCCAGGGTCTTCAGGCCGTCACCGGTGTTGAGGACGACGGTGGTCAGCGCCGGGTCGAGCTGACCGTTGTCGATGAGCTTCTTCGTCACGCCGACGGTCACGCCGCCCGCGGTCTCGGCGAAGATGCCCTCGGTCTGCGCGAGGATCTTGATGGCCTCGACGACCTGCTCGTCGGTGACGTCCTCGACGAAACCGCCGGTGCGACGGGCGATGTCCAGGACGTACGGGCCGTCCGCCGGGTTGCCGATCGCGAGCGACTTGGCGATGGTGTTCGGCTTCTGCGGGCGGACCACGTCGTGACCGGCCTTGAAGGCGGTGGACACCGGGGAGCAGCCCTCGGCCTGGGCGCCGAAGATCTTGTACGGCTTGTCCTCGACGAGGCCGAGCTTGATGAGCTCCTGCAGACCCTTGTCGATCTTCGTCAGCTGCGAGCCGGACGCGATCGGGATCACGATCTGGTCGGGCAGCTGCCAGCCGAGCTGCTCGCAGATCTCGTACGCGAGCGTCTTGGAGCCCTCGCCGTAGTACGGGCGCAGGTTGACGTTGACGAAGCCCCAGCCCTCGCCCAGCGGGTCGCCGATGAGCTCGGAGCAGAAGCGGTTGACGTCGTCGTAGTTGCCCTCGATGCCGACCAGGTCGCCGCCGTACACACCGGCCATGACGACCTTGCCCTGCTCCAGGTCGTGCGGGATGAACACGCAGGAGCGGAAGCCGGCCCGGGCGGCCGCGGCGCCGACGGCGCCGGCCAGGTTGCCGGTCGATGAGCAGGACAGGGTGGTGAAGCCGAAGGCGCGGGCGGCCTCGACGGCGATGGCCACGACGCGGTCCTTGAAGGAGTGCGTCGGGTTGCCTGAGTCGTCCTTGACGTAGAGCTTGCCGGTGATGCCCAGCTCCTTGGCGAGGTTGGCCGCGTCCACGAGCTTGGTGAAACCGGGGTTCAGGCTGGGCTTCGAGGCCACGTCCGCGGGGACGGGCAGCAGCGGGGCGTAGCGCCAGATGTTGTTCGGGCCGGCCTCGATCGCGGCGCGCAGGGCCTCGGGATCGCCGGTCGGGAGGTCGTAGGCGACTTCCAGCGGTCCAAAACACTCGGCGCACGCGAAGAGGGGGCCGAGCTCGAAGCGGGTACCGCACTCGCGACAGGAAAGGCCGGTGGCAGGTCCGAGATCAACAGAGGTGGCGACAGTCTGTGCAGCCATGATGGCGAGGCCCTTTCTCCTCATCTTCCCCATGGCGCACTTCGCCATGAGACGGAATTGGCACCTTCCCTAGCCGGGGACCTCGCTGATGTCGCTGAATGTGCGATCGCGAGAACCGACTGGAGGGTTGCCGGGGCTTCAACGGGCCGTGTCCCTCTGCCCCTCTGGATGAGCGGTATGGCACCGGGCGACACGCTCTATGGCGCGCCCGGGCGTTTGTCACGAGGACCCCCGGCATGCGGTGGTCCTTCGCGTTGTTCAAGACTGTAACCGAAGGCCCGGGCGGTTGAGACAGCCGTCCGAACCGCGAGATGGATCACATAAGGGCGAATATCGCCGACACGCAGGGAGTGCTGAGGGTGCTGGAAGAGGTGGAGCGCTGGCTGGCCGACCGCTCCTGGTCCGCCGCCGACCGACCGCTCGACCAGCTGCTCGACCGGAAACGGGCGGCCGGAACCACGGTCAGCGTCGTGCTGCCCGCGCTGGACGAGGAGGCGACGGTCGGCGCGATCGTCGAGGTCATCCGGCGTGAGCTGATCGAGGGACTGCCGGTCCCCCTGGTCGACGAGCTGGTCGTCGTCGACTCGGGCTCCGCCGACCGCACCGCGGACGTCGCGGCGAAGGCCGGCGCCCGGGTGGTGCACCGCGACGAGATCCTGCCCCGCGTCCCGGCACTGCCCGGCAAGGGCGAGGTGCTGTGGCGCTCGCTGCTGGCCACCGGCGGGGACATCGTCTGCTTCGTCGACGCCGACCTGCGGGACTTCTCCGCCGCCTTCGTCTCCGGGATCGTCGGACCGCTGCTGACCGACCCCGAGGTGCAGTTCGTCAAGGCGATGTACGACCGGCCGCTCGGGGACACCCCCGGCCAGGGCGGCCGGGTCACCGAGTTGGTCGCCCGCCCGCTCCTCAACCTCCACTGGCCACAGCTGGCCGGCTTCGTACAGCCGCTGGGCGGGGAGTACGCCGTACGCCGCTCGCTGCTGGAACGGCTGCCGTTCCCCGTCGGGTACGGCGTCGAACTGGGCCTCCTGGTCGACGCGCTGCACACGGTCGGGCTGGACGCGCTGGCCCAGGTGGACGTGGGTGTACGGCTCCACCGCCATCAGGACGGGCAGGCGCTGGGACGGATGGCCGCGGCGATCTACCGCACCGCCCAGGTACGGCTCTCGCGCGGGCACCTCGTACGGCCGGAGCTCACGCAGTTCGAGCGCGGGCCGGAGGGCTTCGTACCGCGGACGTACCCGGTGGACACCGAGGAACGCCCGCCGATGGCGGGCATCAAGGAGTACGCACTGCGGCGCGTGGCGTGAGGGAACGTACGGTTTGAGGGGGCCCGGACCGGGCTAGGTTGGCCGCATGGCTTCCCAGGTGCTCGTCGCAGCGAATCGCGGCCCCCTCTCCTACGCCCTCGCCGAGGACGGGACGCTCGGCGCCCGACGCGGCGGGGGCGGTCTCGTCTCCGGACTCTCCGCGGCCCTCGCCGAGCAGCCGGACGCCCTGTGGATCTGCGCGGCGCTGTCGGAAGCCGACCGGGAGGCGGTCCGCCGGGGCGTGGCCGAGCCGGGCGTCCGGATGCTGGACATCGATCCCACGATGTACGACGACGCGTACAACGGCGTCGCCAACTCCGTGCTCTGGTTCACACACCACCACTTGTACGACATCCCGCGCGAGCCGGTCTTCGACGCCGAGTTCCGCCGGCAGTGGAACTCCTACGAGCGCTACAACCAGGCCTTCGCCGACGCCCTGGCCGAGGAGGCCGCGGAGGGCGCGCAGGTGCTGGTGCAGGACTACCACCTGGCCCTGGTGCCCGGACTGCTGCGGGTGCTGCGTCCCGACCTGCGGATCGCGCACTTCACGCACACCCCGTGGGCCTCGCCGGGCTATCTCGCCATGCTGCCGGACCTGGTCCGCGAGACCCTGCTGTGGGGCATGCTCGGCGCGGACGTGCTCGGCTTCCACACCGAGGCCTGGGCGGCCGAGTTCCTCGGGTCGGCGCGGCTCGACGACGCGTGGGGCCGGTCCGAGGTGCGCGGCGGCTCGGTGGTGGAGCACTGCCGGTACTCGGTGTGGCCCACCCGCATCACGGAAGTACGCGCGTACCCCCTGGGCGTGGACGGGGACGAACTGCGGGCGCTGGCGCACCGGCCGGAGGTGACCGCCAAGCTGGCGGAGCTGCGGGCGGAGGTGGACGGCCTGCGGACGATCGTCCGCGTGGACCGCACGGAGCTGTCGAAGAACGTGCTGCGGGGCCTGCTGGCCTACCGGGAGCTCCTGACCACGCGCCCGCAGTGGCGGGGCGGCGTGGTCCATCTGGCGTCGGCGTACCCCTCGCGGCAGGACCTGGCGGTGTACCGGGACTACACGGCCGCGGTGGCGGGGCTGGCGGCGGAGATCAACGCGGAGTTCGGGACGGACGAGTGGCAGCCGGTGCTGGTGTCGGTGCAGGACGACTTCGCACGCTCGCTGGCGGCGTACCGGCTGGCGGACGTGGCGCTGGTCAACCCGGTGCGGGACGGGATGAACCTGGTGGCGAAGGAGATCCCGGTGGTGTCGGAGGCGGGGTGCGTGCTGGTGCTGTCCACCGGGGCGGGGGCGTACGAGGAGCTCCGCCAGGACGCGCTGACGGTGAACCCGTACGACGTGACGCAGACGGCGGAGGCCCTTCACACGGCGCTGGCCATGCCGATGGGTGAGCGCTCGGAACGCACGAAGCGGCTGGCCGCGGCGGCGACGTCCCTCCCCCCGGCGGCCTGGTTCAAGGCCCAGCTGTCGGCCCTGACGCCGCCCGCCTGACCGTCCGCCGCCGGGGCTCCGCCCGGC
>NZ_JBSGZP010000655.1:0-4103 GCF_053611065.1 Streptomyces sp. NPDC054840 | reverse complement strand
GACGACGGTCCAGGTGTCGTTGCCGGTCAGCAGCGCCCCGAGGTCGCCCTTGCCGCTGCGGTCGATGGCCGCGTCGAGCTGGTCGGCCATGAGGGTGTCGTAGACGGGCCGCTCCACGCTGCGGAACACTCCGATCGGGGTGTGGTGCAGCGTGTCGGGGTCGGCGAGGCGGGAGAGCGCGAAGGCGGTGGTGGCGCTGGCGTTGTGCGCGTCGTGCACCAGGATCCGCGCCTCGTTGGCCGCGGTGACCTCGACGACCTCCAGGTCCCCGGTGGCCGGGTTGCGTACGACACCCTTGGCGTTGTCCGTGCCGAAGCGGATCGGCTGGCCGTCCTCCAGCCGGATCACGGCTTCCTGGGCCTGGTCCTTGTCCTTGAGGACCTCGAAGGCGCCGTCGTTGAAGATGTTGCAGTTCTGGTAGATCTCCACGAGCGCCGTGCCCTGGTGGTCGGCCGCCCGGCGCAGGACCTCCGTGAGGTGCTTGCGGTCGGAGTCGACGGTCCGGGCGACGAAGGAGGCCTCGGCTCCGATCGCCAGCGACACCGGGTTGAAGGGCGCGTCGAGCGAGCCCATCGGCGTCGACTTGGTGATCTTGCCGATTTCGGACGTGGGGGAGTACTGGCCCTTGGTCAGCCCGTAGATCCGGTTGTTGAACAGGAGGATCTTCAGGTTGACGTTGCGGCGCAGGGCGTGGATGAGGTGGTTGCCGCCGATCGACAGCGCGTCGCCGTCGCCCGTGACCACCCAGACGGACAGATCGCGGCGGGAGGTGGCGAGGCCGGTGGCGATCGCCGGGGCGCGGCCGTGGATGGAGTGCATCCCGTACGTGTTCATGTAGTACGGGAAGCGGGAGGAGCAGCCGATGCCCGAGACGAAGACGATGTTCTCCTTCGCGAGGCCCAGTTCGGGCATGAAGCCCTGAACGGCGGCCAGCACGGCGTAGTCCCCGCATCCGGGGCACCAGCGGACCTCCTGGTCCGACTTGAAGTCCTTCATCGACTGCTTGCTCTCGGCCTTCGGTACCAGCGAGAGCAGGGTCCGCTCCCCTTCTGTCACCTCAGTCATCGATGGCCTCCTTGAGGACCGTGGCGAGCTGCTCCGCCTTGAACGGCATTCCGTTGACCTGGTGGTACGACTGCGCGTCGACCAGGTATTTCGCCCGGATCAGGGTGGCGAGCTGCCCGAGGTTCATCTCCGGCACCACTACCTTCTCGTAACGCTCCAGGACCTCGCCGAGATTCCTGGGGAAGGGGTTGAGGTGGCGCAGGTGGGCCTGGGCGATGGGGAGTCCGGTGTTCCGCAGCCGGCGGACGGCCGCGGTGATGGGGCCGTAGGTGGATCCCCAGCCCAGGACCAGGGTGGTGGCCCCGTCCGGGTCGTCGACGTCGACGTCGGGGACCCGGATGCCGTCGACCTTGGCCTGGCGGGTGCGGACCATGAGGTCGTGGTTGGCCGGGTCGTAGGAGATGTTGCCGGTGCCGTCCTGCTTCTCGATACCGCCGATGCGGTGTTCGAGGCCGGGGGTGCCGGGGACGGCCCAGGGCCGGGCGAGGGTTTCCGGGTCCCGTTTGTACGGCCAGAACACCTCGGTGCCGTCGGAGAGGGTGTGGTTCGCGCCGGTCGCGAATTTGACCTTCAGGTCGGGCAGGTCGGCGACCTCGGGGATCCGCCAGGGCTCGGATCCGTTGGCGAGGTAGCCGTCGGAGAGCAGGAAGACCGGGGTCCGGTAGGTGAGCGCGATCCGGGCCGCGTCGAGTGCGGCGTCGAAGCAGTCCGCGGGGGTCCGCGGCGCCACGATCGGGACGGGGGCCTCGCCGTTGCGGCCGAACATGGCCTGGAGGAGGTCCGCCTGCTCCGTCTTGGTCGGCAGCCCGGTGGAGGGGCCGCCGCGCTGGATGTCCACGATCAGCAGCGGAAGCTCCAGCGACACCGCGAGGCCGATCGCCTCCGACTTGAGCGCCACACCGGGCCCGGAGGTGGTGGTCACCCCGAGCGCGCCGCCGAAGGCCGCGCCGAGCGCCGCGCCGATGCCGGCGATCTCGTCCTCGGCCTGGAAGGTCCGTACGCCGAAGTTCTTGTGCCTCGCCAGCTCGTGCAGGATGTCCGAGGCCGGGGTGATCGGGTAGGAGCCCAGGTAGAGGGGCAGGTCGGCCTGCTGGCTCGCGGCGACGAGACCGTAGGAGAGCGCCAGGTTCCCGGAGATGTTGCGGTAGGTGCCGGTGGGGAACGCGCGGGTGGCGGGGGCGACCTCGTAGGAGACGGCGAAGTCCTCGGTGGTCTCCCCGAAGTTCCAGCCGGCCCGGAAGGCGACGACGTTCGCCTCGGCGATCTCGGGCTTCTTCGCGAACTTCTGCCGCAGGAACTTCTCGGTGCCCTCGGTGGGGCGGTGGTACATCCACGACAGCAGGCCCAGCGCGAACATGTTCTTGCTGCGCTCGGCCTCCTTGCGGGACAGCCCGAAGTCCTTCAGGGCCTCGACCGTCAGCGTGGTGAGCGGCACCGGGTGCAGGCTGTAGGCGTCGAGGGAGCCGTCCTCCAGCGGCGAGGTGGCGTAGCCGACCTTGGCCATGGGGCGCTTGGTGAACTCATCCGTATTGATGATGATCTCCGCGCCGCGCGGAAGGTCCGCGATGTTCGCCTTCAGGGCCGCCGGGTTCATCGCCACCAGAACGTTCGGGGCGTCGCCGGGGGTGAGGATGTCGTGGTCGGCGAAGTGGAGCTGGAAGGAGGAGACGCCCGGCAGCGTCCCGGCGGGGGCGCGGATCTCGGCGGGGAAGTTCGGCAGCGTCGACAGGTCGTTCCCGAAGGACGCCGTCTCCGAGGTGAAGCGGTCACCGGTGAGTTGCATACCGTCACCGGAGTCACCCGCGAATCGGATGATCACACGATCGAGGCGGCGCACTTCCTTGCCGCCCGGGCTCTCCGGGATGCGCTGTCCACCGACAACCGCACCCCCGGCCCCGTCGGCCTGCTCGGCTGGGCTGCTGACCTGGCTGGTCACTGAACTGGACCTCCTTCGAGGCGTGACCCCCCGGAACCCACCCTACGACGGTAGGGATCAAGGCCCTCGGAAGCGGTCACATTCTGGACCGTAGGACCGCCCCTTGAGACGACCCTGCCGGTATGCCATATCTGACAGAGTGTCAGTCGATCAAGATTTCAGGTAGGTGAGAACGGCCAGTACTCGCCGGTGATCCCCGTCACTCGGCGAAAGACCCAACTTCATGAAGATGTTGCTGACGTGCTTTTCCACCGCGCCGTCGCTCACGACCAGCTGCTTCGCCACGGCGGAATTCGTCCGGCCCTCGGCCATCAGCCCGAGCACCTCGCGCTCGCGCGGGGTCAGGCCCGCGAGTACGTCCTGCTTCCGGCTGCGACCCAGGAGCTGGGCGACGACCTCGGGGTCCAGGGCCGTACCGCCCCGGGCCACCCGCACCACCGCGTCCAGGAACTCCCGCACCTCGGCCACCCGGTCCTTGAGCAGATACCCCACCCCGGTGCTGGACCCGGCCAGCAGCTCGGTGGCGTACTGCTCCTCCACGTACTGGGACAGTACGAGCACACCTATCCCGGGGTGGTCGCGGCGCAGCCGCACGGCCGCCCGCACACCCTCGTCGGTGTGGGTCGGCGGCATCCGTACGTCCGCCACCACCACATCCGGCAGCGCGCCCTCCGCCGCCAGGTCCGCCACCGTCTTGATCAGGGCCTCCGCGTCCCCGACGCCTGCCACGACGTCATGCCCCCGGTCGGTCAGCAACCGGGTCAGGCCCTCACGCAGCAGCACTGAATCCTCGGCGATGACCACCCGCACCCTGTCTTCCACGACTCAGCAGCTCCCGCGTCCACTCGTTCACGCACCACCTGACTCAGCCAAGCATCCCAGCCTTGGGTCCCGGTGAAGGCAGAGCCGGGACAACACGTCGCCTTACGCGGGGAGTTTTCGAGTACCGGAAGGTCGCATACCGCAAACAGGCGCCGAGCGCGCCGGGAGTGACGAAGGAGCCGGGCGGGAGGTGCGAAGGGGCCGGGCGCGGGCTGCGAAGGGGCCGGGCGGGAGGTGCGAAGGGGCCGGGCGGGGGCTGCGAAGGGGCCGGGCGGGTCGG
>NZ_JBSGZP010000654.1:0-4107 GCF_053611065.1 Streptomyces sp. NPDC054840 | reverse complement strand
ATCCACGTCAGGGCGAAGTCCAGCGACCTGCGTGCGGCATGCGGGGTCGCGTGCGGTCCGCTGACCGGCCGCCAGCCGTCCGTGGTCCGCTCCACGACGCTGAAGGTCGGCGGCATCACCAGCACGTCCGGGTGGGTGTCCAGGGCCCGCCGCGAGTCGGCGCGCACCTCCTCGGGGAACCGTCCGCCCGTGTAGCAGAGGTCGCGCAGCGCCAGCTGTTCGAACGCCTGCGTCAGGGTGACCGGCGCGTCGGGATCCACGACCAGGCCGTCATCGATCCCGGGCTCCGGGACGGCCCGGTCCCAGTCGGGCACCAGGGGCTCCGGATCCGTCGGGCGCGGCGCCTCGATACCGCCCGGGCCCGAGGCCGCGTACTCCTCGGCGCGCACCACCCGGTACCGGGTCCCGGACACGAGGAGTTCGTCGACGCGCTCGCTCTCCAGCCGGGCGACCGCCGCCAGCAGCTCGCGCCGCTCCGACCGGTCCCGCGCCTCGTCCTTCGCGTGGAACCACAGGCGCGAGTTCAGCCCGTCACGCGCCTGCTGCGGGCAGCCGGCCGTCACTTCGAGCACCACCCGCCACCGCGGCCCGTCCCCGGGGAACTGTGCCGCCACCCCGAACAGCGGGCCGCGCACCACCACATCGCCCGCACGCGCCACGGCGTCGAGCGCGTCGGCCTCCATCGCGGCTTCCACCGGTTCCACCGGCACCCGCACCACCACCGGCCGCGACCCGCGCGGCCTCATGTCCCCACGGTCCATGGCCCCATCCTGCCGACCGGTCGGGGGCGCCGCCCCCGATTCACCGATTCCCCGGCCTCGGGGCGCCCGGTGGCGGTACGGTCCGTGTACCCCTGGCGTGTCCTTGGCGGCACACTCCCTGACATTCGTCACTGTCCGTTCCGCCGCACGCGCGCGAGCCTGCTGGAAGGAAGAGGCGGCGCGGCGACGGGCGGGGGTACGGTCATGACGGTGGCGGGGCCGACGACGGGGCTCGTGACGTTGCGGCCGGGCCGGGCCGGGATCGTACGGATATGGGCCGGGTCGCTGACGGCGGTGGTCCTGCGGCGCCCGTCGGCCACCGGGCCTCGGCACTCGGCCGGTACCCGGCAGGTGGTGCTGGTCCTGGCGGCGACGGAGATCGTGCCGGCCTTCCTGCTCTCCTCGATGCTGCCGCCCGCGGTCCGGCCGCTGCACGCGGCGCTGGAGCTCCTGCTGGTGCTGGGCGGGCTGGGCCTGGGGGCGGCGCTGGTCCGGCACCCGCACGAGGTGGGCGAGGGGCGCGTGGTCCTGAGGACCGCCTTCCTCGGGGACGTGATCCTGCCGCGCTCGGCGGTCCGCTCCACCTCCGCCGTGGTACGCACCGTTCCCGGCCGGGGCCCGAGGCCCGTGCCGGGCGAACCCAGGGCGGTGGCCTGCTCGGTGGAGAGCGCACTGAACGTGGCCGTGCACCTCGACCCGCCCATGCGCCTCGACCTGGGGCCGGCCGGGCCGGTGGAGGCCGCGACCGTGTACGTCTCGGTGGACTCGCCGCCCGCCCTCGCCGAGGCCCTCCGACGCGTGGTCCCGCCGCACCGGGGATGACGGGACAGCCCTCGGCCCGGGCAGGGTGGCCGCGCGCCACCCCACCGGTCGCTGTCCCCCGAGGGGGTCCGGTGGGGCGGGATCGTGCAGCGAGGCAGCCCGCCTCAACCCTTGAATGGGAACACTCGGACTGTACGGCGAGCCACTGACAATGCCCGGAAGACCGACGTCGGAACCGAACGTACATCCGACGAAGGGCTCGGTCCGGCGGCCTCGGAATGCTGGACCCGCCCGTCCGGCGCACTCTGGGGATATGCGGGACCGTACCGAAACCATCCCGCCCCCGGTGCCGCCCCCTGGTGGCTCCGATGCGTGGGGAGGCAGGACCGATGGCCAAGTCTGACGAACCGAAGAGCTGGGGGCCGCGTCCGGAGCCGCCCCCGGAACTGTTCTACGGGCCCCCCGGCGAGCCGCTCGACGACGCGCGCCGCACCGCGGTCCTCGACTGGACGGTGAACCAGTACGTCGCCCTCGGCTGGCGCGTCGAATCGCGCTCCCCGACCCAGGCGGTGCTGGTGCGCGGCGGGAACGTCAATCACCTCCTGCACGCGATCCTGACCATCTTCACCTGCCTGCTGTGGGGTGTCGTGTGGATCGCGCTGGCCATCGGGAACCGGGCGGAGCGCGTCGCCCGCACCCTCGACGCGCTCGGCCAATTCCACACCCTGCACGGCCCGGGCTGACCCGAACCGAACACACCGGTCACACCTCCGTGAACCGCGGATCGATGCCCGGGTGGGGGCGATGGCCCGCCAGACCGTCGCCCGCGCCGTCGCGAGACGCACCCGGGGATCATCGAGCATCAGCCGGATACCGGGGCCGTCGCACAGGGCCGGCACCGGGGTACCGAGCGCGGCGACATCGCACGCGGCCAACTCCCCCGGGCGGCGCGCCTCCGCACCCTCGCAGGATCAGCCGTTCAGGGAGGCCATCAGCTCGGGCGCGTAGCGGTCGCCCGAGGCCACGCCGTGCGGTGCGACGGAGTCGATGGCGGCCAGCTCCTCGGCGGTGATCGTCACGGCGGTGGCGGCGACGTTCTCCTCCAGGTAGCGGCGCCGCTTGGTGCCCGGGATGGGAACCGCACCCTGCTGGAGGGTCCAGGCCAGGGCGAGCTGTGAGGGGGTGACGCCCTTCTCGGTGGCGAGCCGGCGTACCTGGTCCACGACGGCCAGGTTGCGGTGGAAGTTCTCGCCCTGGAACCGCGGGTCGGTGCGGCGGAAGTCGTCGGCGGCGAAGTCGTCGGGGCTGGTGATGGCGCCGGAGAGGAAGCCGCGTCCGAGCGGGGAGTAGGCGACGAGTCCGATGCCGAGTGCGCGGAGGGTGTCGAGGACGCCGTCGTGCTCGATGCCGCGCTCGAAGAGGCTGTACTCGGTCTGTACGGCGGCCAGCGGGTGCACGGCGTGGGCGCGGGCGATCGTGGCGGGGGAGACCTCGCACAGCCCGATGTGGCGGACCTTGCCGGCCTCGACCAGCTCGGCCAGGGCGCCGACGCTCTCCTCGATCGGCACGTTCGGATCGACGCGGTGCAGGTAGTAGAGGTCGATGTGGTCGGTGCCCAGGTGGCGCAGGGAGCGGTCGGCCGAGCGCCGGATGTACTCGGGGCTCGCGTTGTGACCGAGGAGGGCTCCCTCGTCGGAGAACTCGATGCCGGTCTTCGTGGCGACCACGGCGGCTTCGCGGCGGCCGGACAGGGCCTTGCCGAGCAGTTGCTCGTTGCGGAAGGGGCCGTAGCCCTCGGCGGTGTCGAGAAGGGTGACGCCCAGCTCCAGGGCGCGGTCGACGGTGGCGAGGGACTCGGTCTCGTCGGTGGCGCCGTAGTGGGCACTCATGCCCATCAGGCCGAGGCCTTCGGCGCCGACCTTCAGTCCCTGGCCACCCAGTGCGCGGATCTCCATGGTGTGCTCCTCGTCGAAAGTAACTAACTGGATAGTTCTACTCTGCGACGGGTCGGCCTCGTTTGTCAATAACTGGATAGTTACTTGCTAGGCTGCGGCCCATGGCACGGGATTCCCACGCGACCAAGGCGCGCCTGCTCGACGCGGCCTTCACCGAGTTCGCGACACACGGCATCGCCGGTGCGCGCGTCGACCGCATCGCCGAGACGGCGCAGGCGAACAAGCGGCTCATCTACGTCTACTACGGCAACAAGGAGCAGCTCTTCGACGCCGTGCTCCAGCGCGCCCTCGCGACGGGCTCGGAGTCGGTCCCCTTCGACGCCGAGGACCTGCCCGGCTACGCGGGGGCGGTCTTCGACCACCTCGTCGAGCGGCCCGAGCTGATGCGCCTCGTGCTGTGGAAGCAACTGGAGCGCCCCGGGTCCACGGACGCGGAGTCCTCGTCCTACGACGGCAAGATCGCGGCGGTGCGACGCGCGCAGGAAGCGGGCCGGATCGATGCCGGCGTGCCCGCGGCCGATGTGCTGACCCTGGTCATGGGCCTCGCGCAAGCCTGGTTCGGCGCGATGGGCGGCCCGGCGGCGGGCGCGGGGGGCGCCGGCTGGGCCGCCGAGCGGCGCGCCGAGCAC
>NZ_JBSGZP010000653.1:0-4113 GCF_053611065.1 Streptomyces sp. NPDC054840 | reverse complement strand
ACAGTGATCTCCTGTTCCACGAGCCAGGCGCCGAGGTCGGCGCCGCTGCGCACCTGGGAGCGGGGTACGGGCACGAGGCAGGCGCCGTAACGCCAGGCCAGCCACATCTCCTCGCAGGAGGCGTCGAAGGCGACGGAGAGTCCCGCCATGACGCGGTCGCCGGGGCCGATCGGCTCCTCGGCGAGGAACAGCGCGGCTTCGGCGTCCACGAAGGCGGCGGCGCTGCGGTGACTGACGGCGACGCCCTTGGGCTTGCCGGTGGAGCCGGAGGTGAAGATGATCCACGCGTCGTGCTCGGGGCCGGGTCGGGAGCCCGCGGTGCGGGCGCCGGGCTCGGCGGGCCGGCCGGAGTGGATGCGCTGTCCGCCGCCGAGCACCGCCCGGACGCCGGCCTCGCCGAAGACCAGGTCGGCGCGCTCGTCCGGGTCCTCGGCGTCGACGGGTACGTAGGCGGCGCCGGCGGCGAGGACGGCCAGGACGGCCACGTACAGCTCGCTGGTCCCGGACGGCACGCGGACGCCGACCCGGTCGCCGAGTCCCACTCCGGCGGCCGCGAGGGCCCGGCGCCGGCGCTCGACCTCGACGGCAAGTGCTCGGTAGGTCAGCCGGGTGGTTCCGTCGTCCAGGGCGAGCTCGTCGGGGTACATCCGTACGGTGGCGTCGAAGATGTCGACGAGGGTGCGGGTGGGGGCGGCGGGACCGGCGGTGAAGCGGGCGGACTTGCCGGACTCCTCGAGCGTCTCCCCGTCGTCGAGCAGAGTGAGTTCACCGTGCTCAGGTGTAACTGCCATCGGCCCTCGCGTCTCGTTCCCGGCAGCATCCGGGTCGCCGGCGGAGCCCGGGTCTGCCCAGGTTGTTCCGGCCCAGCGCCAAACAGCCCACCAGTCTAGTGCGCCATCAAGGATTTTCTTGTTGAAGGCTTGCGCCTGGCCGGGAAGAGACGGTATGGCGCCCGCGGAATGCGGAGGGAGTTTCGCCGCGGGCCGTTCCGGAGGTACCCGCGGCTACGCGCAGTCCGGGCACAGACCCCGGTAGGTGACCTCGGCCCGGGACACCGAGAAGCCGAAGCGCTCGCCCGGCGGGAGGCCGGCCAGCGGGTCGTCCGTCGGGTGGACGTCGCGGATGAGCCCACAGGCGGAGCACACCAGATGCTGGTGCGCGTGGTGCGCGTTGGGGTCGTAGCGCTTGGCCCGGCCGTCGGTGGTGACCTCCACGACCTCGCCGAGGGCGACCAGCTCGCCGAGGGCGTTGTAGACGGTCGCCCGGGAGATCTCCGGCAACCGCTGCGCCGCTCGGGCGTGCACCTCGTCCGCCGTGAGGTGCACGTGGTCACCGTCGAGAACCTCCGCGACCACGCGCCGCTGTGACGTCATCCGCCAGCCACGCCCGCGCAAACGCTCCAGCAGGTCACTCATATCGGCCCACCTCTTCAGATTGGACGGAGTTCCCCGAAGTTCACCGGCGGACATCCGGGATCCGATCGAATGTGTACCTGGTGCCCTTCTTGACTTGGATTTCGTCCATCGTAGGATCGGTTCCCGTAGATGGCCAAGAGACAGGAAGACTCCGGAGCGGCAGGTGGCAACGGCGGGACGGTTCACCGCCGATGAGCATGCCTGGTACCGGCACGCGCGCACAGGCCGCCGACGTCCCCCTTCTCGCGACCGTCCTGGCCGGTGACCCCTCGGCGTCGGGGCGATCGACGGGGCCGAGCCCCTGCACGTGGGGCCCTGCGCCCCGACTGTTCCATCGCATCGAGTCGCATTCAGTCGCATTCAGTTCCTGAACACCGTGATCCGCTGATCCGCCTGGTACGGAAGGATTCCCATGTCTGAGAACCATGATGCAATCGTCACAGACGCCAAATCGGAGGGTGGGGACGGCTGTCCGGTGGCGCACGGGCGAGCTCCGCACCCGACCCAAGGCGGCGGGAACCGCCAGTGGTGGCCCGAACGGCTCAACCTGAAGATCCTCGCCAAGAACCCCGCGGTCGCCAACCCCCTCGGCGAGGAGTTCGACTACGCCGCGGCGTTCAAGACCCTCGATCTCCCCGCCGTCAAGCGGGACATCGCGGACGTGCTGACCACCTCCCAGGACTGGTGGCCCGCCGACTTCGGCCACTACGGCCCGTTCATGATCCGCATGGCCTGGCACAGTGCGGGCACCTACCGGATCAGCGACGGCCGCGGCGGGGCCGGGGCCGGCCAGCAGCGTTTCGCCCCCCTCAACAGCTGGCCGGACAACGGCAACCTCGACAAGGCCCGTCGTCTGCTGTGGCCGGTCAAGCAGAAGTACGGGCAGAGCCTCTCGTGGGCCGACCTCATGATCCTCACCGGCAACGTGGCCCTGGAGTCGATGGGCTTCGAGACCTTCGGCTTCGGCGGCGGCCGCGCCGATGTATGGGAGCCCGACGAGGACGTCTACTGGGGCCCCGAGACCACCTGGCTCGACGACGAGCGCTACACCGGCGACCGCGAACTGGAGAACCCGCTCGGCGCGGTCCAGATGGGCCTCATCTACGTCAACCCCGAAGGCCCGAACGGCACCCCGGACCCGATCGCCGCGGCGCGCGACATACGTGAGACCTTCCGCCGGATGGCGATGAACGACGAGGAGACGGTGGCCCTGATCGCGGGCGGCCACACCTTCGGCAAGACCCACGGCGCGGGCCCGGCGGAGAGCGTCGGCGCCGACCCCGAGGCCGCCCCGATGGAGGCGCAGGGACTCGGCTGGAGCAACGCCTTCGGCACCGGCAAGGGGGGCGACGCGATCACCAGCGGTCTTGAGGGCATCTGGACCAACACCCCGATCACCTGGGACAACACCTTCTTCGAGATCCTGTTCGGCTATGAGTGGGAGCTGTTCAAGAGCCCCGCCGGGGCGCACCAGTGGCGGCCGAAGAACAGCGCCGGCGCGGGTACTGTGCCCGACGCCCACGACCCGTCCAAGACGCACGCCCCGACGATGCTGACGACCGACCTCTCGCTGCGCTTCGACCCGGCCTACGAGCAGATCTCCCGGCGCTTCCTCGCGAACCCCGCCGAGTTCGCCGACGCGTTCGCGCGCGCGTGGTTCAAGCTGACCCACCGCGACATGGGCCCGGTCGTGCGCTACCTCGGCCCGGAGGTCCCGACCGAGTCACTGCTGTGGCAGGACCCGCTCCCCGCGGTGACGCACGAGCTCGTCGACGCCGCCGATGTCGCCGCGCTCAAGCGGCAGGTCCTCGCCTCGGACCTGTCGGTGTCCGAGCTCGTATCCGTCGCGTGGGCCTCGGCCTCGTCCTTCCGCGGCAGCGACAAGCGCGGCGGCGCCAACGGCGGCCGGATCCGCCTCCAGCCGCAGAGCGGGTGGGAGGTCAACGACCCGGACCGGCTGGCCGGGGTGTTGCGCACCCTGACCGGGATCCAGGAGTCGTTCAACTCGGACCAGAGCGGCGGCAAGCGGATCTCGCTCGCGGACCTGATCGTGCTGGCCGGCGCGGCCGCCGTCGAACAGGCCGCCGAGGACGGCGGGTTCGCCGTCCAGGTTCCCTTCACCCCGGGCCGTGCGGACGCGACGCAGGAGCAGACGGACGTGGAGTCGTTCGCCGCGCTGGAGCCGGTCGCCGACGGGTTCCGCAACTACCTGGGTAAGGGCAACCGGCTGCCGGCCGAGTACCTGCTGCTCGACCGGGCGAACCTGCTGACCCTCAGCGCCCCCGAGATGACGGTCCTGGTCGGCGGCCTGCGCGTGCTGGGTGCGAACCACCAGCAGACCCCGCTCGGTGTCTTCACCGCGACCCCCGGGTCCCTCACCAACGACTTCTTCGTCAACCTGCTCGACCTGGGTACGACGTGGTCGGCGACGTCAGAGGACGCGAACGGGTTCGAGGGCCGCGACCGCGCCACGGGCCGGGTCAGGTGGACGGGCACCCGTGCCGACCTCGTCTTCGGATCGAACTCGGAGCTGCGCGCCCTCGCGGAGGTCTACGCGAGCGACGACGCGAAGGAGAAGTTCGTGCAGGACTTCGTCGCGGCGTGGGACAAGGTGATGAACCTCGGCCGGTTCGACCTCGCCTGACCGTGGCGTCCGGGCCGGCCCCCCCGGCCGGCCCGGATGTCCGGCACCCGGGGC
>NZ_JBSGZP010000652.1:0-4118 GCF_053611065.1 Streptomyces sp. NPDC054840 | reverse complement strand
CGCTGAGGGTGAGACGCGGGCTGCCGCCAGTCGGCCCGCGCGAGGGGTGAGGCGCGGGTGCCGCCGTTGGCCCGTGGTCGCGGCCGGGGGCAGGGCGCGAGGACCGGACCAATGTGGTTTCACGCCTGTTAGCGTGTTGTTTTGGTTGGTTCTACGCCCAGCAAGTCGCGCCTGTCAACACATTCGGGTATTCGGTTGCGCATGGGAACGAACTTTCCCCAGGCTCTTGTTTTCCGCGTCAGGCGGCGTATGGTCCTCTTAACCAGGCGTAAACAAACATGAAACGGACCTGATCCAACATGTACGCACCCGAGCGCCAGCAGGAGATCCTGAGCCTCGCCCAGCAGCACGGGCGGGTGGACGTGCCGACGCTGGCCGAGCAGTTCGGCGTTACCCAGGAGACCATCCGGCGCGACCTGAGCGTGCTCGACAAGGCCGGGCTGCTGCACCGGGTGCACGGCGGCGCGCTGCCCGCCGGCGCGCTCCACCTGGAGCCGGGCCTGGCGGAGCGAGACTCCACCGCCGCGCCGCAAAAGGAGCGGATCGCCAAGGCCGCCCTGGACCTGCTGCCCGCCGAGGGCAGCGTGCTGCTCGACGCGGGCACCACCGTCTCCCGCCTGGCCGCCCTGCTGCCCGTCGACAGCACCCTGACCGTCGTCACCAACGCCCTCCCGGTGGCCGCCCGGCTGGCCGACCACCCGGGCCTGACCCTGCACCTGGTCGGCGGCCGGCTACGCCACCGCACCCAGGCCGCCGTCGACGCCTGGGCGCTGCGCGACCTCACCGACGTCCACGCCGACGTTGCGGTGGTGGCCACCAACGGCTTCACGGTCGACGGCGGCCTGTCCACCCCCGACCTCGCCGAGGCGGCGGTCAAGCGCGCCATGCTGGCCGGCGCCCGCCGGGTGGTGCTGGTGGCCGACTCCAGCAAGTACGGCGCCCGGCACTTCGCCCGGTTCGGCTCGCTGAACCAAGTCGACGTTCTGGTCACGGACACCGGACTGACCGACGAGCAGACCGCCGAGATCGAGAACCACGGACCGGAAGTCATCCGCGCATGATCGTCACCATCACCCCGAACCCCAGCCTGGACCGCACCTACGAGCTGCCCGGCCTGGCCCTGGGCGGGGTCAACCGCGCCACCCGGGACCGGCTCGACCCCGGCGGCAAGGGCGTCAACGTCTCCCGCGCCCTCACCGCGGCCGGCCACCGGACCACCGCGGTACTCCCGCTCGGCGGGCTGTCCGGGCAGCTGCTGGCCGATCTCCTGCACCTTCAGGACATCGACGTGGCGGCCGTCCCGATCGTCGGCGACACCCGGATCAATGTCTCCATGGCCGAGGCCGACGGCCGGCTCACCAAGGTCAACGCGCAGGGCCCCGAGCTCAGTGCGGCGGAGTCCGCGGCGCTGCTGGCGGCGGTGCGCGTGCACCTGACCGACCACGCCTGGCTCGCCTGCTGCGGCAGCCTGCCGCGAGGACTCGCCCCGCGCTGGTACGCCGAACTGGTCGCCCAGGTGCACTCGGCCGGTGCCCGGATCGCCCTGGACACCTCGGGCCCCGCCCTGCTCGCGGCGCTGGACGCCCGCCCGGACGTGGTCAAGCCCAACCGCGAGGAGCTCGCCGAGGCCGTCGGGCGCCCGATCACCACCGTCGGCGACGCCGTCGACGCGGCCGGCGAACTGCGCAAGCGCGGCGCCCAGCAGGTATTGGCCAGCCTCGGCCGCGACGGCATGCTGCTGCTCGCCGAGGAGGGCACTTGGTTCGGCACCGCTCCGGTGGCCGCCGTACGCAGCGACGTAGGAGCCGGCGACGCCTCGCTGGCCGGGTTCCTGGGCGCGGGCGGCACCGGACCCCAAGCACTCGCGGCGGCCCTGGCGCACGGCGCCGCCGCCGTTCAACTGCCGGGCAGCGTGATGCCGAGCCCGGCAGACCTGGACCTGGCCGCGGTGGCCGTGACGGCGGACATCCCGCTCGAGCGGCAGCTGCGCGGCTGAGAGGAAAGGCCCGACCGTGTGGGACGGAAGGGCAAACACATCCCGGGGGCGACGCAATCCATCAGGCACCACAGTTGAAGGACCAAGACGATGAGCGAAACCGGCCCACTGATCACACCCGCACTCGTTGATCTCTACCTCGCCCCCGAGGGGAAGAGCGACGCCCTACGCGCACTCGCCCAGCGGCTGGTCGCCGAGGGCCGGGTCACCGACCTGGACGGCTTCCTTGCCGACATCGCCGCCCGCGAGGCCCAGGCGCCCACCGGCCTCGGCGACGGGATCGGCATCCCGCACTGCCGCTCGGCCCACGTCACCCGGCCCAGCCTGGCTTTCGGCCGCAGCGCCAAGGGAGTGGACTTCGACGCCCCGGACGGGCAGCCGGCCGATCTGGTCTTCATGATCGCGGCCCCCGAGGGCGCCGATGACACGCACCTGCAGATCCTCGCCACGCTCGCCCGTCGGCTGATGGACTACCAGTTCGTCGGCACACTGCGGACTGCGGAGAGTCCGGCCGCGGTGGCGGCGCTGGTCAACGGCGAGGAGGCTGTCGCTCCCCCTGGACCGGTCGCAGCCGATGCGGGCCTGCGTCTGGTCGCCGTCACCTCCTGCCCGACCGGCATCGCGCACACCTACATGGCCGCGAAGGCGCTGGAGCTGGCGGCCGCCCGGGCGGGTGCGGTTCTGCACGTGGAAACCCAGGGCTCGGCCGGCTCCACCCCGCTCGACCCGGCGGTGATCGCGGCCGCGGACGCAGTGATCTTCGCCCACGACGTGGAGGTCCGCGACCGGGCCCGCTTCGCGGGGAAGCCGACGGTGGATGTGGGCGTCAAGGCCGGAGTCAACCGGGCGGACGCATTGATAGCCGAGGCCGCGCAGTTGGCCTCTCGCTCGGTCGGGGCCCCCCTTGCTGTGGTGGCGACTGCCGCCAAGTCCTCCGAGCACTGGGCCCAGCGCCTGCGCAAGTACCTGATGACCGGCGTCAGTTACATGATTCCGTTCGTCGCAGCCGGCGGTCTCCTGATCGCGCTGGGATTCGCGATCGGCGGATACCAGATCGCCTCCGCGCCATCCGTGCTCGGCCACTTCGACTGGACCTCGTCGCACAGTTGGGCCGCGCTGCTCTTCCAGACCGGTAAGACCTCGTTCGGCTTCCTGGTCCCGATCCTCTCGGGCTACATCGCCTGGGCGATCGCGGACCGGGCGGCGCTGGCCGCCGGCATTGTGGGCGGCGCCGTCTCGGTGGCGGTCGGCGCCGGGTTCCTCGGCGGCCTCGTCTCCGGGCTGGCGGCCGGTCTGCTGGTGCTGTGGATGGTGCGCTGGAGAGTACCGCGGGCGATCTCCGGGATCATGCCCGTGGTGGTGATCCCGCTGCTGTCGGTCGCGGCCGTCGGACTCCTGATGTTCGTGGTCGTCGGCTCGCCGATCGCGTCCGCGATGAGCGGCCTGACCAACTGGCTGAACGGCCTCACCGGCACCAACGCGATCCTGCTCGGCGTGTTGCTCGGCGCGATGATGGCCTTCGACATGGGCGGCCCGCTCAACAAGGTCGCCTACACATTCGCCGCCGGCGTCCTGACGACGGCCGGCGCCACCCCGGACGCCGGCAGCCTCAAGGTGATGGCCGCCGTGATGGCCGCGGGTATGACCCCGCCGCTGGGCCTGGCGCTGGCCACGGTCGTCCGGCGCAAGCTGTTCACCCCCGAAGAGCACGAAAACGGCAAGGCCGCTTGGGTGCTGGGCGCCTCCTTCATCACCGAAGGCGCGATCCCGTTCGCGGCGGCCGACCCGTTGCGGGTGATCCCGGCCGGGATTGCGGGCAGCATGACCGCCGGCGGCCTCACCATGGCTTTCGGCTCCACGCTGCGCGCCCCGCACGGCGGAATCTGGGTCCTGCCGCTGATCGGCAGCCCGTTCCTCTACGTGCTCGCGATCCTCGCGGGCACGGCGGTGACGGCGGCAACGGTGATCCTCCTCAAGGGCCTGGGCAAGCCCGCCGCGACGGCGGACGCCCCGGTGAGCCCTGATCGGGAGCCGGTAGCGGCCTGACGGCACAGTACGCGGTGGCCCGGCGCGGCTCACTGCGCGCCGGGCCCCGCCTCCGAGCCCGCCGGGCCGCCACGTG
>NZ_JBSGZP010000651.1:0-4123 GCF_053611065.1 Streptomyces sp. NPDC054840 | reverse complement strand
GACCTGGACCGATCCGGTGAAGCCGCGGCCGACCGCGAAACCGCCCATGGTGAAGGGGGTCACGAAGCCCCGGCGGTCGCGGGGCCGCCGGCCGGTCACCCGGACGCCGTGCGCCCCGGCCAGCCGGGCGGCGACATCACCGCCGCCGAGCGCGTCGCGCAGCCGGTCGGCGGCGTCCGTGGCGGCGGGCACGAGGGAGGGCGTGGTGCGGCTGCCGCCGGAGGTGGGCCCGTGTACGGCGTCGCTCCGGCCGACCTCGGCGCGCACCCTCCCCTCGGGCAGCCTCAGTCCCGCGGCGACGGCCCGGCGGAGCAGGGTGCGCGAGCCGGTGCCCATGTCCTGCACCGCGCAGCGGGCGACGACGATCCCGTCCTCGACGGTGAGTTCGACCTCGGTGACGGGATCGAGGAAGTACATCCAGTTGGCCGCCGCGACGCCGACGCCTCGGCGGAACCGGCCGGTGCCGCCGCGGGGGCCCGACCAGACCGGGAGCGCGGCGGCCCGGTCGTACAGGGCGTGCCGCTTGGGGTTGCCGTCCCAGCGGCGGCGCAGGGCGATCGGGTCCTGGCCGAGCCGGTGGGCCATCTCGTCGACGGCCTGCTCCAGGGCCCAGCACATCGTGGGTCCCCCGGGGCCGCGGAACGGGGCGCCGGGAGGCCGGTGGGTGAGCGTGTCGAAGTCGCGGAGCCGGCGGGGGGCCTTGCCGTACATGAACCGGGCCAGTGCCGCGACGGTGCCGCCCACCGAGACGCCGCCGTCGTTGTCCGCGTCCATGGCCAGCGCGCTCAGATCGCCGGCTTCGTCCGCGACCATCGCGAGCTGGATCCGGGTGCCGGGCCGGTATCCGCCGTCGGTGAGTTCCTCGTCCCTGTCCAGCACCACCCGCACGGGGGCGCCGTGCAGTCGGGCCAGCTCGACCGCGGCGATGACATCGGAGGTCAGCCCCATCTTGCAGCCGAAACCGCCGCCTACGTGGACGGCCCGCGCCACCACCCGTTCGACGGGCACACCGAAGCGTTCGGCGGCCAGCTCGGCCGTGTGCTTCACGGACTGGGTGGACACGTCCAGGTGGAGGGTGCCGTCGACCCACTGGGCGAGGCAGGCGTGCGGTTCGAGTGGGGTGTGCGTCTGTGCGGCGGTGGTGAAGACGCCCTCCACCACCCGTTCGGGGGTGCGGATCCGGGCCTCGGTGATGCGGCGCACGGCGGTGGCGGGACGTTTGCTCATGGCGGACGGGCCCCGGAGGTTGCCGCGCCAGCGGGCGGGCACCAGTTGGGGGGTTTCGCCGGATCCCGGTGCCCGCTTGCGTGCCGCCTTGTCCTCGTAGACCAACGGGCCCTCGCCGGTTCGGGCCTGGCGTGCGTCCAGGGCCGCCGGCAGTACCTCGTAGTCCACCGTGACCCGTGCGGCCGCCGCCCGTACGGAGGCCCGGTCAGGCGCCGCGACCGCGGCGACCGGCTGCCCGACGTACCGCACTACGCCGTCCGGGGGCAGCAGCGGTACCAGGGGCAGGTCGCCGGCTTCGAGGGAGCGTACGTGCGCATGCGCGTGCGGCGAGCGGATGATCACGCCCTCCAGCAGTCCCCCGGGGCGCAGGTCCGTGGTGTACCGGGCCGATCCGTCGGTCTTCTCCGGGGCCTCGGTGCGCGGGACCGTCGGCGCCTCCCCGCCGGCCGGGGCGGTGTCGTAGTCACCCGCGCAGGCGGCGGCCACCGCGCTGAAGATTCCCTCGTACGCGCCGCACCGGCACAGGTGGCCCGCGAGCGCGTCCGCGATGGTCTCCCGTCCGGGCCGGGCCCGGCCGTGGGCGGCCCGCCACCGCTCGAAGAACGCCGCCGCCTCGACCACGAACCCAGGGGTGCAGTAGCCGCACTGGAGGGCGTCCTCGCCGGCGAAGGCACGCCCGACGGGGTGGCCCGAGAGGCCCTCGACGGTCGTCACCTGTCGGCCGGCCAGCCCGACCGCCGGTGTCAGGCAGGACACCCGGGGTTCACCGTCGACCTGGATCGTGCAGGCGCCGCACACTCCGCCCGCGCAGACGAGCTTGGTGCCGGTCAGACCGAGTCGGTCCCGGATCACCTCCACGGCGGCCGGGTCGTCGTCCACGTCCACGGCGTGCCGGGTGCCATTGACCTCGAACTCCACGAGACGTTCTCCTTACGGCGCGGTGGCGTGTGTCGGGCCTCGCTCCGGCCTTCACGCTCCTTGATATCCCGTGGGCGGCGCGGGCGCAGTTCGGCGTCCGCCGGATTGATGCGGCGTTCGACGCTGTTCCGCTGCTTGTCGATCTCGGCGTCGAAGCCGGGCGGGCGGCCGCCTCGGCGTCCTCGCCGCAGGCGGTGGCCGATCTGGTCGGACGGCCGCGGGACGACCGCGCGGACCCCACGTCGCCGCGGTGGGACCGGATGGCACGGGAGGAGTAGGCCCGGTCCGCGAGCACGGCCAACGGCCGGGTTCGGGGCCTGCCGGGCCGCTTCGTGGCACGCGGATGCGGGCCATGACCGCTTCGAAGGCAGGTGCGTCGGCGGCCTGGCCCGCGGTGACGGTCAGGGCCAGTGGCCGTGCACGGTCGTCGGCGGCCAGGTGGACCTTGGTGCTCAGACCGCCGCGTGAGCGTCCGAGGGCATGGTCGGCGGGCTCGCCGCGGGTCTGGAACGGGCCGAGCCCGTCGGGCAGGTCCCGCCAGGGCGAGTCAGATCGTGACCGGGCCGTGGGCGGTGGCGAACTCGACCGAGATCAGGCCCGGTTCCTCATCCTCGACCCAGGTGACGTCGATCTGGTCGAGAGGGTGGTCGGCCGGTTCGCCGAGGAATTCGGCGATGGAGGCGGCGTCGCCGGCGATGGAGACCCCGTGGATGGTGGTGGAGGTACGCGGGTCGGCGCTCGGGCGCTCCTCGATGGGGACCAGCCACTCAAGGAAGTAGGGCAGTTGCGGGTCATCCAGCAGTTCCAACAGGCCGATCTGCTTCCACCTCAGGTCGAACCCGTCGGGGCGGACACGGTGGCCCTCGGCCGAGGTGCGGCCGAGGCGGGCCTCGACCGGCGCGATGTCGTCGACGGAGACCACCCAACCGAGCCAGCCTCCGCCCTCGGCGGCGCGGCGCGCGACCGCCTGGCCGAAGGGTGCGCGGTCTGCGGCGGGGTGGTCGAGTGTGGTGACGACCTCGACGTAGGTGCCGCCGCTCAGCGGGAGAATGAAATTGCGGGTGCCGAATCGCGGGTGCACGCCGCCGTCGACGAATCCGCCGCCAAGGGCCGATCCGATCCACTGGACGGTCGAGACGAAGCTGTCGCGGGCCACCGCATAGGACACATGATCAAGTCGCACTGCGTCATCATCACCCGCCAACCCGCACACATCCCGACGCCACGCCCGCCGCCCCGGCCGCGTCCGCCGTGGGCGGGAAAAGGTTCGACACGCAGCCCCCATACGCACCGCACTCCAAGAGACAGGCTCTACGTCGAGGAGGCCGGGATGAGCGGTGCGAGCCCGGCGACCTCGGTGCCCCCCAGGTCGTGGTCTGCGCAGAGGACCCAGGAGCGGTCATGGGCCCAGCCAGCAGTTCCGGTAGCGGCTCTGGCGGGCCGTAGTTCGAGTACGGCCGGTGTCGTTGTTGAACGGGCCGATGTCCCAGCTGCCCGTGTCTCTCCTCGGGTGGCCGGTCTCGCCACCCGCAGGTCACAGAGGTACAGGCTACGACCGCTGGATCGCCCGGGCCGGTACGACGAGCCGTCGGTGCTCAGCGGGTGTCGTCGGGCGTGGCGGTCGCGGCGCGGCGGAACTCGGCGTTGATGCGCTGGGCCTCTTCGAGCTGGTCCTCCAGGATGACGATGCGGCAGGCGGCATCGACCGGGGTGCCCTGGTCCACGAGCTCCCGGGCGCGGGCCGCGATGCGGAGCTGGTAGCGCGAGTACCGGCGGTGTCCGCCCGGGGAGCGCAACGGTGTGATCAGACGGGCCTCGCCGATGGCGCGCAGGAAGCCGGGGGTAGTGCCGAGGAGTTCGGCGGCCCGGCCCATCGTGTAGGCGGGGTAGTCATCGTCGTCCAGCCGGCCGCCGAGCGAGTCATCCACTGTCATCTGCACCTCTTCTCAGAACGCGTCGAAGGGCCTTGGTGCCGTAC
>NZ_JBSGZP010000650.1:0-4127 GCF_053611065.1 Streptomyces sp. NPDC054840 | reverse complement strand
CCATGACGTCGACATCGCTGGTGAAGGACCAGTTGTCGACGTACTGCAGGTCAAGCTGGATCGTTTCGTCCCAGGACAGGTCGGACCTTCCGCTGATCTGCCACAGTCCCGTCATCCCCGGCCGCACGGTGAGCCGGCGCAGCTCGACCTCGTCGTACTTCGCCACCTCCTCCGGAAGCGGCGGGCGCGGGCCGACCAGCGACATGTTGCCGGTCAGTACGTTGATCAGCTGAGGGAGTTCGTCCAGCGAGGTACGCCGCAGCAGCCGGCCCACCCGGGTCACCCGGGGGTCACGGCGCATCTTGAACATCAGGCCGTCGTTCTCGTTGGACCCGGACAGCTCGTCCTTGAGGGCGTCGGCGTCCACGACCATCGTGCGGAACTTCCACATGACGAAGGGGACACCGTCGCGGCCTATCCGCCGCTGCCGGTAGAACGCCGGGCCGCGCGAGCCGAGGCGTATGGCCAGGACGATCCCCAGGAATACCGGGGAGAGCAACAGCAGTCCGGCCGCGGCTCCGACCCGGTCCAGGGCCGACTTGAGCAGGGTCTGCACCCCGCGGCCGACGGGCGGCGCCACCCGCAGCACGGCGAGCCCGCCCGCGGACAGGGTCTCCAGCCGCTTGACGGAGACTTCCACCAGCCCGGGGAAGACGGCGAGTTCGAGGCCCGCGTCGTGCAGCGCCCAGGCGATCCTGCGCAGCCGCTCCCCCGTGATCCGCACGCCCGGGGCCACCAGCACCAGGTCGGCGTGGTGACTGGCGACGGCGCCGAGCACGGCCGCGGAGTCGCCGTTCGGGGCCTCGGGGGTCCGTCCGTCGAGCCGCGCCGCCACGGGCACCCCGCTGGCAAGCGGCCCGGCACCGACCGGGACCACGCCGACGACGACGTACGGGTGGTCGGTGCGGGCGGCTAGGTGCGCGATGACGTCCTCGGCCGCGTCGGGCTCGCCGACGACCAGGACACGGCTGACGGCCTGGGCCTCGCGCCGGGCGGCCGAGAGGTGGCGGTAGGTCAGTTTGTGGCAGGCGATGGTGATGAGCAGAGCGGGCAGCAGGGCCCCGAGAGCGGACAGCCGGGGGGTGGCCTCTTCGGTCACCACGCGTGCCACGGCCAGAACACCGATCAGAATCAGCCAGTCATGTACGACGGGCAGTACGCCGCGGGACTCCCCGAGCGTCCGGGTCGCGTAGCGCCGGCGCAGGGCCTGCACCCCGGTCCACGCCACGGCGGCGGCCAGGGCGCAGTAGACGGGCCGGACCTGCTGCGCGGCGTCGAAGACGAGTCCTACCGGGATCGCGGCGCCCAGGAAGTCGGCGGTGATTGCGGCCGGGCGGTACCAACGGGCCTTGTCCCCCAGGCGCCGTGCGGGCGCAAGGGACTCCCGGGCCGCTCTGGCCATTCTTTGCGCAGGAATATGAACATGCCTCATGGGCCCCCCTGGCACGTGGTCTATGACAGCGGCGGGCGCCCATCGCTTCCCCTGGCAACGAACATCTGCCGCACCGGGAAACAGTACGACAAACACCCGTACGGTAAATGCCGTTCGGGTTAACGCAGCCTCTTGTTGCGCAAGTGTTAGCAACCGGTATAAGACGTTCCGGATGCCGGACGGTCCAGAAGTCCCGCGAAGGCGAATGTTCCGGATACCGGATACACATCTTCGGACAACGGACCGTTTCCGGCCAACCTTTTGACGCGCCCCTGACATCTGTTGCTGCGAGTGGCAATCTTCGACCGTTCATCGCACCAGCCCTGTTCTGCCCGGAGGCCCACCCAGCCATCCGGAACCCCCCTTGCAGAAGGAGTCTGCGTTGAGGTCCACCCCCCAGAGGCGTGCCACCGCTGCCGGCGCGCTCGTTGCCGCGGCAGCCCTGCTCGCCGTAGGCATACAGACCGGCACCGCGACCGCCGACGCCACCGCGTCGCAGGCCTCCAAGGCCGCCCAGCCCAACCCGGGCGCGGCCAACCGCGCACTCAGTGCCTCGGAGCGTGCGACGCTCCTGGCCGATGCCAACTCGACCACCGTGCAGGCCGCCAAGGCGCTCGGCCTCGGCAGTGGCGAGAAGCTCGTCGTCCGCGACGTGGTCCAGGATGCGGACGGCACCACGCACACGACCTACGAGCGCACCTACGACGGACTGCCCGTCCTCGGTGGTGACCTCACCGTCCACGCCAAGGACGGCGTCACCAAGAGTGTGACCAAGGCGACCAACCACGAGATCAAGGTCGCGGACACCAGCGCCACCGTGACCCCGGCGGCCGCCGAGAGCCAGGCCGTCTCCGCCGCCAACGCCGAGGGCTCCAAGGAGGCCAAGGCCTCCAAGGGCGCCCGCAAGGTGATCTGGGCGGCCGAGGGCGCGCCGGTCCTCGCGTTCGAGACCGTCGTCGGCGGCTTCCAGCACGACGGCACGCCGAACGAGCTCCACGTGGTGACCAACGCCAAGACCGGCGCCAAGATCACCGAGTGGCAGGCCGTCGAGACCGGCACCGGCAACACGATGTACAGCGGCCAGGTGACCCTCGGGACCACTCAGTCGGGCAGCACCTGGAACCTGACGGATGCCGCTCGCGGCAACCACAAGACGTACAACCTCAACCGCGGCACCGGCTCCGGCACCGGCACCCTGTTCTCCGGCCCGGACGACACCTGGGGCAACAACCTGCCGTCCAACCTGGAGACCGCCGGCGCGGACGCCCACTACGGCGCGGGCGTCACATGGGACTACTACAAGAACGTGCACGGCCGCAACGGCCTGCGCAACGACGGCGTGGCCCCGTACACCCGGGTCCACTACGGCAACGCCTATGTCAACGCGTTCTGGAGCGACTCCTGCTTCTGCATGACCTACGGCGACGGTGAGGGCAACAACAAGCCGCTCACCTCCACCGACGTGGCCGCGCACGAGATGACCCACGGTCTGACCTCGGTCACCGGCAACATGACCTACAGCGGTGAGCCCGGCGGCCTGAACGAGGCGACCTCCGACATCATGGCGGCGGCCGTCGAGTTCTACGCCAACAACCCGCAGGACGTCGGCGACTACCTGGTCGGCGAGAAGATCGACATCAACGGCGACGGCACCCCGCTGCGCTACATGGACAAGCCGAGCAAGGACGGCGCGTCCAAGGACAGCTGGTACTCGGGCCTCGGCGGCATCGACGTCCACTACTCCTCGGGCCCGGCCAACCACTGGTACTACCTGGCCTCCGAGGGCTCGGGCGCCAAGGTCGTCAACGGCGTGAGCTACAACTCGCCGACCGCGGACGGCCTGCCCGTCACCGCGATCGGCCGTGACGCCGCCTCGAAGATCTGGTTCCGCGCGCTGACGGTGGGCTACTTCAAGTCGAACACCAACTACGCCGATGCCCGCGTCCAGACGCTGAAGGCCGCCGCCGACCTCTACGGCCAGGGCTCGGCCATCTACAACAACGTCGCCAACGCGTGGGCCGGCGTCGCCGTCGGTACCCGCATCTCCAACGGCGTCACGGTCAGCCCGATCGCCAACCAGAACACGGCCACGGGCGGTGCCGTCAGCCTGCAGGTCCAGGCCACCAGCACGAACCCGGGTGCCCTGAGCTACGCGGCGACCGGCCTGCCGGCCGGCCTGTCGATCAACTCCTCCACCGGCCTGATCTCGGGCACGGCCACCACGGCGGGCACGTCCAACGTGACCGTCACGGTGACCGACGCGCAGAACCAGACCGGCACCGCGGCGTTCACCTGGACGGTCGGCACCTCGCAGCCGAACGTCTTCGAGAACACCACGGACTACCAGATCGCGGACAACTCGACCGTCGAGTCCCCGATCAACGTGACGCGCTCGGGCAACGCCCCCAGCACCCTCAAGGTGGACGTGAACATCGTCCACACCTACGTCGGTGACCTGCGGGTCGACCTGGTCGCCCCCGACGGCACCGTCTACAACCTGCGCAACCGCAGCGGCGGCAGCGCGGACAACATCGTCCAGTCCTTCACCGTGAACGCCTCCTCCGAGGTCGCCAACGGCACCTGGAAGCTGCGGGTCGCGGACCAGGCGAGCCTGGACACCGGCTACATCAACAGCTGGAAGCTCACCTTCTGACCCCACCGGGGCAGGGTGAACGAGAGCTGAGCAGATAGACAC
>NZ_JBSGZP010000649.1:0-4128 GCF_053611065.1 Streptomyces sp. NPDC054840 | reverse complement strand
GCCGTGGCCGCCACCACCGTCATCGGAGCCAGGCTCTCGCAGCAGGGGTGGCAGACGGCGGCCGCCGCGCTGCTCGTACTGGCCGCGGTGCTCTGGCCCGGGCTGCTGTTCAACGTCCTACGGCACTGGCGGCGGCGCATGCCGGGAGCGGCCTTCCTCGGCTGCGTGGCAACCCAGGGACTCGCCCTCCTCACCGCGTCCCTCGCCGACGCCCACCACCAGGACCCGCCGGCACGGGCGGCGATGGCCGGCTTCTGCCTCGGCCTGCTGCTCTACCTGGCGGCCCTCTTCCGCTTCGACCTGCGCGAGGTGGTGGGCGGGGCGGGTGACCACTGGGTGGCGGGCGGCGCACTCTCCATCTCCGCCCTGACCGGGTCCAAGCTCACGGCGTCACCCGTATGGACCGGTTCGGCGCACACCACGCTGCGTACCGTCACCCTGGCCCTGCTCGCCCTGTCCCTGGTCTGGTACGTCGTCCTCCTGGCCGCGGAACTGCGCCACCCGCGGCCGCGCTACGACATCCGGCGCTGGGCCACCGTCTTCCCGCTCGGCATGACGGCCACCGCCTGCCTCTCCGTGGCGGACCCGGCCGGCATCGCCTGGCTGCGCCCGCTGGGCGGGGTGCTGCTCTGGATCGCCGTGGGGGCCTGGCTGCTGACCTTCGCGGCGCTGGTCGCCTCGCATTTCACCGCCGGGAGCGGGGCGACGGGCCGATGACGCCCGCGCCACCCGCCCCGCGCCCGCACCCCTTCCGCCGTGTGGCGACGGCGCTGCCTCCTCAGTAGGGTCCGGGCATGGCCTACACATTCCAGGTGACCATCGACTCGACCGACCCGCACACGCTTGCCGACTGGTGGGCCGAGGCCCTCGGCTGGGAAGTGGAGCCGAGCGACGAGCAGTTCATCCGCGGCCTGATCGAGGCGGGCCAGGCGAGCGAGGACGACACCAAGACCCACCGGGGCATCCTCGTCTGGAAGGTGGGCGCCGCGATCCGTCACCCGGAGGGGCTGGAGCGCGCGCCCCGCGTCCTGTTCCAGTTCGTCCCCGAACCCAAGACGGTCAAGAACCGGGCCCACTTCGACGTCCGTACCGGCTCCGACGACCCGAAGGAAGTGGTCGAACGCCTCATCGCCAACGGGGCCACGCACCTGCACGAGGGCCGCCAGGGCCCCAGCGTATGGACGACACTCGCCGACCCCGAGGGCAACGAGCTCTGCGTCTCGCACTAGGTCGTCTCTTTCGCATTTTGCCGGTTGAGCCCGCGTCGTCTGGTGCTGTGCCTCGCAAGGCGGAGGGGCGCCGGTGTACCGGACGTACTTGGCTGCTCCGACAACGCGGCGAGATGCGGTGCCAGGCGGCGCGGGTCAGGCAAAATCCGAAAGAGACGACCTAAGGGGTGTCCGTGAACGTGATCCTCTTCGGCGCGACCGGCATGCTCGGCCGGGGCGTCCTGCGCGAATGCCTGCGCGACGATGCGATCGAGAGCGTCCTCGCCGTCGGACGCACGCCGCTCGGCGTCAGCCACCCCAAGCTGCGCGAGTCCGTCCTGAGCGATCCGTCCGACCTGGCCGCCGCCGGGATCGACCCGGCCGCGTACGACGCCTGCTTCTTCTGCCTGGGGGTCTCCTCCGTCGGCATGAAGGAGGAGGCGTACCGGCACCTCACCTACGACCTGACGCTCGCCGTGGCCCGGCCACTGGCCGCCGCCAACCCCGGCCTGACCTTCGTCTACGTCTCCGGCGAGGGCACGGACAGCACCGAGCGGGGCCGTTCCATGTGGGCCCGGGTCAAGGGCAAGACCGAGAACGCCCTGCTGGAACTCCCTTTTCGCGCCTATATGTTCCGTCCCGGGATCGTCCAGCCGGTGCGCGGGGTGCCCTCCAAGGCCCGCATCTCCCGGATGTTCTACGCCGTCCTCGGACCGCTGGTCCCGCTCGTGCGGCGGGTCGCTCCGGACATGGTCATCACCTCCGAGGCCTTCGGCCGCGCCATGATCGCGGTCGCCACACCCGGAACCGAGGTCCCCGGCCACATCCTGCGGCCCGCCGACATCAACCGCCTGGGCGGTGCGCCGACCAGGCATAATTGACTACCGGGCACACCCTCCCGCACGCGAGAATGAGCCATCTCGAACCGGGAGGACCCTATGAGCCAGGAGACCCTGACTCTGCATGACCTGATGCCCGCCCAGGCGCTGGCGGAGTCGATCGAAGCCGGGTACGTGACCCGCAAGTCGCACCCCGAACTGCCGCTGTCCATCTACACCTACACCCGGACGGCACAGTACGAACGCGTCTGGAACGACGTCACCACACGCTGTCGCGGACTCGTCGCCGACGACGACACCGGCGCCGTCGTCGCGTTGCCGCTGCCGAAGTTCTTCAACGTCGGCGAGCACGAGTCGGGTCAGCCGTACGCCCCCGCCCTCCCGGACGAGCCGTTCGAGGTCTACGACAAGGTCGACGGCAGCCTCGCCGTCGTCTTCCACTACGCGGGCCGCTGGCGGGTCGCCTCCAAGGGCTCGTTCATCAGCGCCCAGGCGACCTGGGCGCAGCGCACGCTCGACGGCCGGGACACCGGGGCCCTCCGCCCCGGCACCACCTACCTCGCCGAGATCCTGTACCCGCAGAACCGCATCGTCGTCGACTACGGCGACCGCCGGGACCTCGTCCTCCTCGCGGCCTTCGGACAGGACGGTACGGAGGTCCCGCTCACCGAGGCCGCGTCGCACTGGGAGGGGATCGGCTCCGTCGTCACGGTGTGGCCCGCCATGCCGATCGACGAGCTGATCGCGCTGGCCGAGTCCAACACCCTGCCCGGCGGCGCCTCGGCGACCGGCACCCAGGCGGAGGGCTTCGTGCTGCGGTTCGCCTCCGGTGTGCGCGCGAAGGCCAAGCTGGCCGAGTACGTACGGCTCCACCGGCTGCTCACCAAGGCGACCGAGCGGGACATCTGGCGCGCCCACGGCGTGCAGCGGTTCGCCGGCCTGCCCGTCAAGCAGCTCGCCCAGGGCCTCGGCACCACGGTCGCCGAGATCGAGGCCTCGGACGGCAAGCCGCTCGACGCGCTGCTGGACCAGGTGCCCGACGAGTTCGACGCGTGGGTGCGCGAGGTGATCGAGCGGATGGAGTCCGAGGCGGCGCTGCGCGAGCGTGCCATCGACGAGGCGTACGCGGGACTCGCGCACCTGGCAGCCGACCGGGGAGCCTTCGCCCGGGCCGTGAAGGCCCTGCCCGACCGTGAGCTCCGGGCCGCGATGTTCCTGCGCCTGGACGGCCGCTCGACAGAACTGGCCGTATGGCGCAACGTGCGGCCGGAGACGTCCGACCCCTTCACGAACGACGAGGAGAACTGACCCGTGTCCGAAGAGACACTCACGAACACGGACGCGAACCCGACCGCGAACCAGACCGCGAACCCGATCGCGCATCCGACCGCGGACGCGACCGCGCCCCCCGCCGCCGCCCAGGAGCCCCGGCTGCCCGTCGTGCACGTCATGACGGGCCTGCCGGCCTCGGGCAAGACGACAGCCGCACGCGCCCTGCAGGCCGAGGCAGGTGGCCGCATGCGCCGCGTCAACCTCGACGACCTGCGCCTCATGCTCGACCTCCCGGATCCCGCGCGGGGCCGCAGCTTCAGGCACGAGCAGACCGTGCTGGCCGTCCAGGACGCGGCGGTCCGCGCGGCGGTCGACGGCGGTTTCGACGTGGTCGTCGACAACACCCACCTGACCAAGAACATCCCCAAGCGGCTCAAGGCGGCGGTCGGCGGTCTCGCGACCTTCGTCGTGCACGACTTCACCGACGTCCCGCTGGAGGAGTGCCTGCGCAGGGACGCCGCGCGCGAGCGCCAGGTCGGTGAGGAGATCATCCGTATCCTCGCCGAGAAGCACGAGAAGGCGCGGCGGAAGGGCTGGCGGCTGACGTCGGAGTGGATGAACGGCGGGGCGGGCGCGGTGGCCGCGCCGCCCGTGACGGAGTACGTCCCCGACCCGGCCCTGCCGGCGGCGGTGATGTGCGACATCGACGGCACGCTCGCGCTGACCGGCGACCGGGGCCCGTACGACTTCTCGCGTTGCGAGCTCGACCTGCTCAACGAGCCGGTACGGCACGCCCTCGACGCCTTCCG
>NZ_JBSGZP010000648.1:0-4131 GCF_053611065.1 Streptomyces sp. NPDC054840 | reverse complement strand
AGGCTGATGTCCATGCGCTTCGGATCGCTGCTGTCCGGTCTGCTGCTGGGGCTGTCGGCGACCGCCCTGGTGGCCGCGCCCCAGGCGTCCGCGGCCGACGGGGTCGCTGCCGTGGGGGAGGCTCTCGAGCGGGGCCCGGTCTACGTGGCCCCCGGGGCCGAGGCGCAGCTGTCCACGGCCCAGGCGGACGCGCTCGCGAAGAAGATCAAGGACGCCGGGAAGCCGGTGTTCGTCGCCGTACTGCCGGCGACCGCCGAGTTCCCCGAGGGCAAGGTGCTGGGTGCGGTCCGTGCGGAGACCGGGATCACCGGGCTCTACGCGATCCGGCTCGGCAACGGCTTCAAGGCCGGCGCCGACAAGGCGGTCATGCCGAACAACGCCGTACGCAACCTCACCGAGGCGGTCAAGACCGGCGCACCGGTGGACGCCAACACCCAGCTCGACCACTTCGTGGACCAGGCCCTGACCCAGGTCAAGGGCAGTGCCCCCGCCTCCTGGGGCACCACCGGAGCCGAGCAGGGCGCCCCGGTCGGCGGACTGATCGTCCTCGGAGCGGTGGCCGTGGTGGGCGGTGGCGGTGCGTACGCGTTGGTCCGCCGCAACCGCAAGAAGAAGGAAGAGACCCGGCGTGAGGCCGTCGCCCGGCTCGGCGTGGTCGTCGACGAGGACATCACGGCCTTCGGCGAGGAGCTCGAACGGCTCGACTTCCACCCCGGCGAGCCCGGCGCCGACGACGCCATGCGGAAGGACTACGAGCAGGGGCTCGACTCGTACGAGAAGGCCAAACGGATCATGGCCTCGGTCCAGCGCCCCGACGAGGTCACGGGCGTCACCCAGGCACTGGAGGACGGCCGCTTCGCGCTGGCCACCCTCGACGCGCGCCGCCAGGGCAGGCCGCTTCCCGAGCGCCGCTCGCCCTGCTTCTTCGACCCGCGCCACGGGCCGAGCACCGAGGACGCCACCTGGGCTCCGGCCGCCGGGGCGGCCCGTACCGTGCCGGTCTGCACGGCCGACGCCGTACGACTGCGCGACGGCCTGGACCCGGCGGTCCGCACGGTCGAGACCGAACGCGGCCCGCGGCCGTACTACGACGCCGGCCCGGCGTACGGTCCCTGGGCCGGCGGCTACTTCGGCGGCGGCATCCTGCCCGGCCTGCTCGTCGGCACGATGCTCGGTTCGATGATGTCCAGCCCCGCCTACGCCTCGGACTTCGGCGGCGGCATGGGCAGCGGCTTCGAGGGCGGGGACGTCTCCGGCGCCGACTTCGACCCGTCCGACTTCGGCGGCGGGGACTTCGGCGGCGGTGGCTTCGACGGGGGCGGTGGCTTCGACGGCGGGGGCGGCTTCTGACCGCCCCCGGTTCCGGATGCCGGGGCGTCCGGCGTCAGGCCTGCTTGATCGCCGAGATGTCGAAAGTCAGCTTCACCTTGTCGCTGACCATGACACCGCCGGCCTCCAGGGCGGCGTTCCACGTCAGGCCCCAGTCGGAACGCAGGATCTCGGTGGAGCCTTCGAAGCCGACACGCTCGTTGCCGTAGGCGTCGGTGGCCGAACCGTTGAACTCCAGGTCGATGGAGAGCGGGCGCGTGACGTCCTTGATGGTCAGTTCGCCGGTGATGCGGTAGGTCTCCCCGCCGAGCTGCCGCGCCTCGGTGGAGCGGAAGGTCATCAGCGGGAAGGTCTCGGCGTCGAAGAAGTCGCCGCTGCGCAGGTGACCGTCGCGGTCGGCGATGCCGGTGTCGACGGAGGCGATCTTGACGTCGATGGAGGCGGTGGAGCGGGCCGGGTCGGCGCCGTCCAGGTGCAGGGTCCCCTCGTGCTCGGCGAAGGCACCGCGGACGTTGGTGACCATGGCGTGGCGGACGGTGAAGCCGATGCTGCTGTGGGCGGGGTCGATCGCGTAGTCACCGGTGAGGGCGGCGAGCGCCGGGTCCACTTCCAGGGTGGCGACGGCGGCGCCGTCCTGGACGTTCACGTTCTGGCTGCGGCGGGTGAAGAGACCCATGACTTGCTCCTCTGTAGTGTCCTGCTCGATCCGGAAAAGCTGTTGAAGTTTCAACGACTTCAACGGGAACGACGCTAGACCCATTCCGTTCAAATTTCAACATCTAGTCGGGGTGTCAGGGCTTTTTGTGAAGGTCCCACAACGGGCGAGTGCCCCGTCTGGCGGAGTCCGTACATCCGCCGGGCGTACTGTGCGGGCCGGACAGCGGAAGACTCCTGAGACTGTGCGGAATGAACGGAGGTTTTTCATCGCGATCTTCGTAAGGTCGGTACATGACCGTTGTGGACCAGACCCCGAGCGAGCCGACGGACGCCCGCGGGCGCGTGGCCGAGCTGCACTCCCTGCGCGAGCAGGCGAGGCGCGGCCCCAGCGACCGCGCGACCGAGACCCAGCACGCCAAGGGCAAGCTGACCGCCCGTGAGCGCATCGCGCTGCTGCTCGACGAAGGTTCCTTCAGGGAGGTCGAGCAGCTCCGCCGCCACCGGGCCACGGGGTTCGGCCTGGAGAGCAAGAAGCCCTACACCGACGGTGTCATCACCGGCTGGGGCACGGTCGAGGGCCGCACGGTCTTCGTCTACGCGCACGACTTCCGCATCTTCGGCGGCGCCCTGGGCGAGGCCCACGCCACGAAGATCCACAAAATCATGGACATGGCCATCGCGGCCGGTGCCCCGCTGGTCTCCCTGAACGACGGCGCCGGCGCCCGTATCCAGGAGGGCGTCTCCGCCCTCGCCGGCTACGGCGGCATCTTCCAGCGCAACACCAAGGCCTCAGGCGTCATCCCGCAGATCTCGGTCATGCTGGGCCCCTGCGCCGGTGGCGCCGCCTACTCCCCGGCCCTCACGGACTTCGTCTTCATGGTCCGGGACACCTCACAGATGTTCATCACCGGCCCGGACGTGGTCCGCGCGGTGACCGGTGAGGAGATCACCCAAAACGGCCTCGGCGGCGCCGACGTGCACGCCGAGACCTCGGGCGTCGCGCACTTCGCGTACGACGACGAGGAGACCTGCATCTCCGAGGTCCGGTACCTCATCTCGATGCTGCCCTCCAACAACCGCGAGAACCCGCCCGTCCACGAGACGAGCGACCCGGCGGACCGCCGCAGCGAGGTCCTGCTGGACCTGGTGCCCGCCGACGGCAACCGCCCGTACGACATGCTCAAGGTCATCGAGGAGCTCGTCGACGAGGGCGACGTCCTGGAGATCCACGAGCGCTGGGCCCGCAACATCATCTGCGCCCTGGCCCGGATGAACGGCCAGGTCGTCGGCATCGTCGCCAACCAGCCCGGCCACCTGGCCGGTGTCCTGGACATCCACGCCTCCGAGAAGGCCGCGCGCTTCGTCCAGCTCTGCGACGCCTTCAACATCCCGATCATCACGCTGCTGGACGTCCCCGGCTTCCTGCCGGGCGTCGACCAGGAGCACGGCGGCATCATCCGCCACGGCGCCAAGCTGCTGTACGCGTACTGCAACGCCACCGTCCCGCGGATCTCGCTGATCCTGCGCAAGGCCTACGGCGGCGCGTACATCGTCATGGACTCCCAGTCCATCGGCGCCGACATCACCTACGCCTGGCCGACCAACGAGATCGCCGTGATGGGCGCCGAGGGCGCGGCCAACGTCATCTTCCGCAAGCAGATCGCGGACGCCGAGGACCCCGAGGCCATGCGCGTACGCATGGTCAAGGAGTACAAGGCCGAACTGATGCACCCGTACTACGCGGCCGAGCGCGGCCTCGTCGACGACGTCATCGACCCCGCCGAGACCCGCGAAGTGCTCGTCAGCGCCCTCGCGATGCTCCGCAACAAGCACGCCGATCTGCCGTCCCGCAAGCACGGCAACCCGCCGCAGTAACCGCGAAGGAGACCTGCCACCACATGACCACCGCCACTGACACCCTGCTGCGCGTCGAGAAGGGCAACGCCGCCCCCGAGGAGCTGGCCGCGATCACCGCGATCCTGCTCGCCCGCGCGGCCGCCACGCCCGAGGAGACCCCGGCGCGCGTGCCCGGCCAGGCCGGCTGGCGCCGCCTGGAGCGCACGCCCGGCTTCCGCGCCCCGCACAGCTGGCAGGGCTGACCACCCCCGCCGGACGTTACGAGAAGGGCCCCGCACTCCCGAGGAG
>NZ_JBSGZP010000647.1:0-4140 GCF_053611065.1 Streptomyces sp. NPDC054840 | reverse complement strand
GTCCGGGGGACGCCACCGCCAGCAGGCCGGCCCCGGCCTCGTCTCCGGAGCCGGGGCACAGCCCCACAGCGGCCGGATCGACTGCGCCGACCTCTCTCGCCGTGCGGCCACACGGCCCTCCGTGGTCGGGCAGACTGCCACCACGACGGACGACCAGAAGACCGCCCTGCACACGACGGCGGCCGGCCCGGCGACCGGGTCGTAGACCAGGCCGGGGCAACCCCGTCCCGGCCCTGCGCCCGGACGGGGCCGCGAGGAAGAGGGAGACAGCTGGTGGGGGACATCGATGACGCCCTGGACCGCGCGGACCGCGAAGGGTTCACCCGAGAGCCGCCCAAGACCCTGAAGGGCCAGATCAACTTCCTGGTCAGACAGCTGAAGTCGACCAAGGCCGTCGCCGAGCACCTGGGCGTCAGTCAGCGCTCAGTGGAGCGCTACCGCAAGGGCGACCGCAAGACCCCGCCTAAGGCCGTCGCGGACCGCATCGACACGGCCGTGCGTGCCCGCTGGCAGCCCGTGGTGCGCGGCCGGCGCCGCAAGGAAGCTGCCACCCGCACCGGAATCACGGTGGAGACGCGCGCCCGGTTCGGGTACACCGCCCCGGTCGGTACGACCGACGACGGCCGCATGCGACGCCTCACCGTCCACCTCACACCCGCGTACGCGCAGCGCCTCTTCGACGCCCGCGCAACGGGTGCGAGCGACCAGCAGATGCGTGCAATTCTGGCCGAAGGCTTGCAGGAAATTTACTTCAAGGACGGCGGAACCCGCGCGGACGGCCTGAACGTCGAATTCACCGACATCGACTACTTCGACGCCTCGTTCTGAACAGGAATCTGAAGATGCCCGCTGGAGCGGGGAAAACGGGAACCGGGACAGCACCGGGCAGCCCCGGCCGTCCCCAGGCGCACCACGCAGCTTATGCCTCTGCCACCATGCTCTTCTGCACTCTGGCCGGTGCATAGTCGGGAAGGGACGAGCACCGGCCTGGGTGAAAAGGTCAGCCCTGTAGGTGTTCTTCGACGGCTTGCTGGAGCGCCGGGGTGTCGGCATCACGTGTCCATCGCACGTATGTGAACCCCTGCCCGCGGGCCGCGGCGAGCTCGCGAGCCTGGGCCAGTACAGATGATGGCGGCTCCAGCATGGTGGCAACGAGAACGATGGCGTCTGCCTGCGGCGGCATGAGCGAGCCTTGCACCACGTCGCGCACGCGTCTGGGTTCGATGCCCCTGCTGGGGTCGCCGAACTTGGTCTCGATGACGATCCTCTTGCCCCTGGTATCCACAAGTGCGTCATAGCCGCGATCACGGGGCCCGGGCAACTGCACTGCTCTGCGGCCGAAGGCTGACCTTAGACGGTCAATAATCACCTGCTCATAGGCGGCGTGCGACAGTTCACGGATCTCTTCGTTGTGCTGGATGCCGGGGGAGATGATCGTCGCGGCTGAGGCCACTTCGACGGCTCGTGCAGGTGTTGGTGCGTTGCGCATCTCCTCTTCAACGGTCTCGACCCAGGTCATCGTGCCGTCAGCCAGGCTGATTTCCTTGATCTGGCGGCCCATCACGGCGGCCACGAGTAGGACGGCGCCGACAATGATGAGCGCCGCAGGGCCCGCTTCTGTCCCGGTCACGAACACGGCTACTGCTCCCGCACCTGCCATTGCGGCGCCCGCAAGACCTAAAGTCCAGCGTGCCAGGGGAGTGAGCCGGCCGCTTCGGCGAATGTGCGCGATGCGCTGGGCCCTCCTGGTCCTCCACCGGGCTATGGACCCGGGGGGTTGCGGAGAGCGAGTGACGGAGTTGCTCATGGCCGCAGGGTAGGGCAGCGCAAGGTCTTCGGTGGGGCCTTCTGCTGCTGGAAACCCTCTTTGATGAGCCGCACTTGGCTGTCTCCTGGTCGCGCTGTCCCGCGCCAACGCGGCACAGCGCGACCAGGGGACAGCTGCGGCGCGCTCGGCGTGCACGGGGCACGCCCTGTGTTCGGAGCGATCCGGGGACAGCAGTACCACTGGGCCGCCGCAGCCCTTCGGCACACCCGCGCCAGGTCCCTTGCGCGTCGATCAGGAGCGCGGCTCCCGCCCCGCCAGGCTGACGTGGCCCCTCGTGGATTGCCACAGGCGGAGCAGGGATTCCCGCTCCTAGAGCAGCCCTGGTCTCCTCCTTACGGGCCGCGTCCGACAAGCACCTGACCACCAGCGGCGTCCAGGGGGAATCGAGGATTGCTCGGCGACCATCCAGCGAGCCAGAAAGAAGCGGGGAAATATCTGGTTCAACAACTGCCCTCGTGAGATACCGTTCCAGCTCAACGGTGTCAGGCCCCAAGGGCCGGTGAGCGGGGGGTTCCATGGCTGATCTCTTCAGTGAAGCTGACTTTACCAGCACCCCGTCTGAGCGCGGATTCGCTACCCAACACGAAACGCAAGCTGCACTGCACAGAATGCTGGATCATTTGCAGCCCGTTCTGTCGCGAATGATTGAGCAGGTAGCCGTAGTGGGGCGTCTGTTCTTCACAAACACGGAAAACAAAGCAGGGCAGATCATAGCGAATCACGCGCTGAATGACTTTCGCTCGCTCCTTGACCGTCTGTACGACGGCGAAGGAAGAGACGCTGCGAGGGCATCGCGTTCGCTCTATGAACACCTAGTCAACTATTGCGAGGTGATGAGCGATGACGATTCTGCCGAGAGGTATCTAGCTCATAGAGCTGTGACAGCCGAACTTCTAGGAGAACTTTCTAATGGGCTTGGCCTTCTCAAAGGCTCGGACCTGAAAAGTGAGCGGTCTCGACTTTACAAGATGAAGCGAGATAGCGTCAATGAACTGAAAAGCGCTCTCGCCCTGTATGGGCCCAGGTTCCGGCGAGACTGGGCTAAACGCAATCTTCGCGAGCGGGCCATAGCCCACGGCTACGGCAGCCAGTACGACGTATACAAGGTACTTTCCCAGGTTACGCACGGGAGCGCCGGCGGAGTCCTGGGGACTTTCGGGGACGTCATGGGCGCTAAAGTCCACCGTACGGGCCCGTCACTCGATCTAGCCGTCCTCGCATACCTGGAAGGAATCTCATTCTTCCGGGACTTCATCAGTGAGGTACATGACAGATCGGCCCTTGATTGTCGTGAAGCTCTTAGCGAGATCAACCGGGCGATATCGATCTGGCCCGCTTACCGGTATGCGCTGAAAGCTGTCGACCGCGCCCTGTGGCCGGTAAAGCCACCGCTAGGACCGGTGGCACTAATAGCAATGTACCCTAGCGGGAAAATTCGATGGTTCTGCTATGATCCGCAGATAAAAAAGGTCAAAATTGCAATTCCCCCTGAAGGCGTAGAATGGATCGAAGAGGAAACGCGCAGCCATCTCCGCACTAGCCATTCATGCTTGATGATGGCGGGGGAGGGGAAACCCGTTACGGCAGCCATCCATTCGGTGCCAGTTACTCCAAAACCCGGGGCGGAATGGGTGAAGCAGTCTGCCTATTTCTCCGATCCCCCATTGGAGCTTCCCGGATGGATTAAACCGGGCGAGTAGCGGAATCAGTCCTGGATGCAGTCCGCGGCGTACTGTCGCAGATTGCCGATCCGGCTAGGGTCGTGGTTAGCCTGCGCCGATATGGCGTGCTCGGCTGAGGCCCGGGGCCCAGAGTGCTCTGGGGCGCAGTACCCCCGGGCCGCCCCCCTCTTTCTCGTCCGACGTGCGGGTGGGCCGGCTGACGTGTTGGCGTCCGGTGAGAGGTCCGTGTGGGGCGTCCCGGGCCCCGGAGGTATCCGTAGGGAATCCGGGATCCTACACAGGCCTCACATGTGATGCATCAGCCGGTACGCCGATCCAGCAATCGGGTTGGATCCTTGGCGGAGGGTGTTCCTGCATTCCGCCTTTGGTACATGCTGCATCACCCTTTGAGAGGGTAGGATGCGTGTCCCGATGCCTCCTTTGGGGATGAGGGCGGAGCGCTGCGGAGCCCGCCACATCGGGTGGGAGGTTGAGTTCCTGTCAGGTGCCGGCCCGTCATCTGCCGTTGCGGGGGGTGGTGGTGGAAATTGCCGGATCCTACACAGTGCCCGCAGGTGATGCACCCTCCTCCCGCTGCCAGCGGCGGCGTAGCCGCGTGGGCTGGAGCGTTAGCGGAAGCCCTGCCCGGGG
>NZ_JBSGZP010000646.1:0-4139 GCF_053611065.1 Streptomyces sp. NPDC054840 | reverse complement strand
CTTGAGTGGTCAGATACCTCCTCCGGGGTTCGTGAGGGCGCTGATCGGAGCGACTGTTTCTGCGGAGTTGCGTCAGGTCCGGGAGATCGAAGCCTATATTGTGCTCGGCAGGGCGATGCGTCCGTCCCCGGCGTCGGCGGGCTTGGATCATTCCCCGGAAGCCGATGCAGATGTAGAAGCTGAGATGGCCGACGGCGCTGGGGGCTGCGACGTATGACCGGATGGCCCTGGTTATGGGTCGGCAGGCGGACATCCGTCAGTCAGCTGACTATCTGAGGCAACTGGTCTGGGCCTTGGACAGCATGATTCATCACTGAGCTTCTTCGATGTGACCACCGATCGGGTGACGGTCCGTGAAGCGCAACGAGCGAGGCCCCCGGGCTGCCGGATTCCTGGCCCACCCCCCACCACACACCCAAACACAGCTATCTGACAGAGCGTCAGAATAGGCCGAGAAATTGAATGCGTCGCCAACAGAAACCAGAGTCGGCCCTAAAAGAGCCTTCGAATTCCTGCCTGTCGATCATCTAAGGGCCCGCAGAGAATTAACTTGCTGGTTCTGAGACTTGACATCCCAGGCCAGTGCGATATGAGCACGCATGTTGTTCTTCTGCGGGCCCTAAGGGCTGTAATCCCCAGTGGATCAGCGCACGGCGTCAGATGCGGTGTCGCAAGGCGGAGGGGCGCCCCCGTACTGGGTGTATTCCGGCGTTCCGGCAACGCGGCGAGGTGCCGTGGCCGGCGTCGTGCGCCCCGCCGGGGATTACGGGACAGTCCTTAGGTGGGCGACCAGGAGGGAACTCCAGCGTCATCGGCGCTGACCCGACAGCTCCACCCCCGCCTCTTCGTCACCCGCAACACCGCCGTAGACGACTCCGGCCCGCCCATCGGCGCCGGCGTGGTCCAGCAGCTCTTCCAACGAGTCGGTCTACCCGCCGGCCGCCATCGACAGGCGCGTGATCGTCTCCGGCACCCTCGCCAGCCGGCCCTGACTTGCGACCCGCTCCTACCTGCGCCGCCGCAGGATCCGCTGCACCATCCCGGACAAGGCCGACCAGGCGCGCAACCGCCAGAAGCTCGGCTCCCGCGGAGGTCGGCCGCCGCGTTTGAACCCGACCGACTACCGCGAACGCCACGCGGTCGAATGCGGCATCAACCGCCTCAAGAGAAACCGCGCTGTCGCCACGCGCTACGACAAGCTCGCCGTCCGCTACGAGGCGACCGTACTGGTCGCGGCCGTGAACGAGTGGCTGTGACCAGCACCATCAAAACGGTCCTCAGACGACGTCGAACTCGTTGCCCTCTGGATCCTGCATGGCGACGGCGTAGAGCCCCATGTCCGGCTCGTTGTTGATCCTCAGTACGGTGGCACCGGCTTCGACCAGCTGTTCCACAGCGGCCCTGACCCGCCGCGCGCGGACATCCAGCGGGACGTCACGGCCACCACCGACCTTCAGGTCGAAGTGCCACCGGTTCTTGGCGGTCTTCGGCTCCGGAACCTGCTGGAACCACACGCTCGGTCCGCGTCCCGCCGGATCGACGATCGACTCCGCAATGTCGCCGGCCCCGGCCGGCAGCTCTTCCGCGGGCATCCCCATCGCCTCGAGTAGGCGCGCCACGTGGCGTGCCCGTCCGGCGCGGGCTCGGGCACATAGCCCAATTGGAGCAGTCGATCGTCAGCTGCACTGCCATCTCCATGCCCGGAGCCTCTCAGGCAGGTCTGACAGACGATCCACTTTCGCAACAGGCCCCAGAGCACTGGCGGGCCTCGCCTCGGTCCGGCTCTGGCTCGGCCCATGAGCCGCCGGACGAGCCCTAGGACCGGCAGGCGCGCCCCACCTCAAGCCGCGGCCGTTGGCTTCGACGATTCGGCAGCGTGGCGCTGTTCGGCGTTGATGCGCTGGGCTTCCTCGAGCTGGTCTTCGAGGATGACGATCCGGCAGGCGGCCTCGATCGGGGTGCCCTGGTCGACGAGCTCCCGGGCGCGGGCCGCGATGCGCAGCTGGTAGCGGGAGTAGCGGCGGTGGCCGCCCGGCGAGCGGAGCGGGGTGATCAGGCGGGCTTCGCCGATGGCACGGAGGAAGCCCTGGGTGGTGCCGAGCATCTCGGCGGCCCGGCCCATGGTGTAGGCGGGGTAGTCGTCGTCATCGAGACGGCCGAACGAGTCGTCTGCTGTCATCGAACTTCTCTCGTGGAACGTGGAGGGGCCCTGGCGCCTATGGCACCAGGGCCCCGAAGGAACTGCTACACCATCTGCCGGCCCTAGTACTGCGCCGGCCTACTGTTCCGCGGACCCGGCCTGAACTCGGCCGGGGCGCGGGGATCGCGGTTGCTTGACCGGAGACCACCTCACTATCGATGTCCTGCGGTACCCGGGCTCAGACTTCCGCCCGGGCGATCCTGATGGCGCTAGGCTCCTCCGTTCTTCCCTCGGTGATCAACTGCTTACCCAGCGGGGGACTGCGTACTGCTGGTGGTGCGAACTGCTCAGTGGCCTGTGTCAGCGCCACTCTTCGGCAGCCAGCCCCGTCGCCCGTCCTGCGTCTGCTCTGGCTTGGAACCCCACTGCCGAACTTCCCGGTGCGCGCGCCCGCAGCCGACGCCTTCACCGGGGTGCTGCTCATTGACTTCACTGCTGGGTACTGCGAACCGCACTTATGGATACGGGTACTGCCACTGCGTCGACTGCTGTCCTGCTACGGCGGCCCCTGATCAATGCGGGCCACCCGGTCCGGTCGTCAGTCCCGTCGCCGTCCTGCAACGACCCTGGCTTCGGAACTCCACCACCGCACCGTCCTGCGCACTGCACCTGCGTGTACTGCGGGTACTGCTGCCCGGCAGGTCGTCTCTGCCGGGCCCTGCTGTCTCTCTGGGTACGAGAGAAACCATAACCACGTCACCGACCAATGTCTACTCCGACCGTCATAGATTTCCGTGTGTTCGACGGTGAGGTAATCGACCTCGAACACAGGTCCGAGGGCCCTGCCGCCGCTGCCGCCGGGAGGCCGGGAGGGCGGGATCAGGCGGCGTGCTGGGGCTGTCGCAGTTCGGCCTGGCCGAAGAGGAGGGCGTAGCCGTCGGGGAGCTGGTGGAGGATGCGGGCGAGGAGGTCGGGGCCCGCGAGGCGGGTGACGACGGCGAGTACGGCGCCGGTGTCCCAGCGCGCGACGGCCGGGCTCACGCCGGTTCGTACGGCCAGGTCTTTGACGAAGCCCCAGCCGGTGAGCTGCCCGGTGTCGGGGATCTGGGCGGTCAGGGTGAGGGCCGCCTCGACGGGCAGTCGCTGGGCGAGGTCGACGCGTTCGTCGCCGGTGATCTGGCGGCCGAGTGCGGTCAGGACGCCGCGGACGGCTTCTTCGGCGCGTTCGCGGGTGGGGTAGGCGCCCTCGTAGCGGACGCGTTCCAGCATCTGGTCGAACGTCATGGCGGGCGGTGCCTGGGTCGGTCGCGGCTGGTCGTACATGGTGCTGCGGTTGCCTTTCTCAACGACGGTTCGATGGGGCGGGGTGGCGTTCAGGTGGTGGGCTGGGGGTGGCCGAAGAGGAGGTCGTAGCCGGGCGGGAGCTGGAGCAGGACCTCGCGCACGAGGACGTCACCCGCGGTGGCGGCCACGGTGGAGAGGACCGCGCCGATGTCCCACAGGGCTGTCTTCTCGGTGGCGCCTTCGATCCAGGCCGCGGTGGCGCGGACGAATCGTTCGGGTGAGAGCGGTTCGGCGGCCTGCAGCGGGTTGAGGAGGATCAGGGCGTACGTCTCGGGGAGCCGGGCGGCGAGTTCGGCCCGCACGGTGCCGACCAGGTGCGCGCCCAGCAGGGCCAGAACGACGCGGGCCGCCCGTTCGGCTTCCTCCCGGGTCTCGTACCCGCCCCGTTCCTGGACGTGCGCCAGGAACGCCTCCGGGCGCATCGACATCACGACACCTCCGGGCGAAGGGTTGAGAGGTCAAAGGGTGCGGAGGGCGGGATGCCGGAGGGGGATCGGGTCCCGTCCTCCGCCGTCGGCGTCCCGCCGGTCAGCCGGAGATCCGCTTGCGGCCGGACTCGCCGCCGATCGTGATCTTGCGGGGCTTGGCGCGTTCGGCGATCGGGATCCGCAGGGTCAGGACACCCGCGTCGTAGTCGGCCTCGATGTGCTCGGTG
>NZ_JBSGZP010000645.1:0-4149 GCF_053611065.1 Streptomyces sp. NPDC054840 | reverse complement strand
CGCCAGGAGCTGCTGGTGCCGGCCGGTGTCACGACGCGCAGCGACTGGACGAAGTCGTCGATGTGCGTACGGCCGGTGGCGTAGTGGCCGCCGGCCCGGGTGGCGAGCCAGCCGCCCAGCGTGGAGAACTCGAAGCTCTGCGGGAAGTGCCGCAGAGTGAGGCCGTGGGGCCGCAGCTGATCCTCCAGGCTCGGCCCGAGCGTGCCGGCCTGGATGCGCGCCGCCCGGCCCTCGGTGTCGACCTCCAGTACGCGGCCCATGGCGGTCAGGTCCAGGGACATGACGGCCCGGTGGGCATCGCCGCGGTACTCGACGCCCCCGGTGACCGAGGAGCCCCCGCCGTAGGGGACGACGGCGACCTGCCGCTCGCCGGCCCAGTCCAGGAGGTCGGCCACGCCCTGCTCGTCGGTGGGGCGGGCGACGAGGTCGGGGATGCGGCCCGGGCGTCCGCGCAGGGCGCGCGCCACGTCGCGGTAGGCCTTGCCCATGGAGTGCGCGGCGCGGTCCGCGGGATCGGTGGCGACCAGGTGGGCGAGGCTTTGCGGGGGTTCGACGGCGGGGTCGGCGATGGCCAGGTCCCGGACGCGGGGCACGGGGAGCGGGCGGCTGAGCGTGCCGGGGAGCAGGGCGCCGATCGCGGTGCATTCCGCGTCGTCGGGATGCGCGTCCGTCCAGCCCCAGCCCCACCAGGAGCGGGTACGCGAGGTGGACTGCGTCGGGTGCGAGGTGGTGCCGGCCATGGCGGCGCTCCAGGGGTCGAGGTAATTTACCTAGCGGTAAATTACCTACTGATAATATCGATTCATGGCAACCCCCTCCCCGCATTCCTCGAAGGCCGGCACCAAGGGAGTCCCGCGGGAGCACCGCCGCCGGCACATGCTGGAGGCGGCCACGGAGGAGTTCGGCACGCACGGCTACGCGGCGGCCTCGCTCCCCGCGATCGCCGCACGTGTGGGCGTCACCAAGACGCTGCTGCACCAGTACGTCGGCACCAAGGAAGACCTGTACGTGGCGTGTCTCATCCCGGTCGGGGACCGGCTGCTGGACACCATCCGTGCGGCGATGGGGGAGGGCGAGGCCGCACCGCACACCCCGCTGCGCGTCCTCCACAGCATCTTCACCGCCCTGGAGGGGCAGCGGGAGGCGTGGTTCGTGCTCTACGACACCACCCTGCCGCCCGGCGGTGAGGCCGCGCGCCGGGCTTCGGAGTACTGGTCGGCCATCGACCGGCTCGCCGCCGGCGGCACCGCGGAGCTGCTGCGCGCGGCCGGATCCACGGACCCGCTGGACGCCGACGCGCTCAAGTACGTCTGGCGGGACCTGGTCGCCACCCTCGTCCGCTGGTGGGTCAAGCACCCGGAACAGACTCCGGAGGCCATGACGCGGCGCTGCGCCCGCCTCTTCGCGGCCGCCGCCACGCTCACCCCCGACGGCCACTGACAGGTCGGGTCCGGAGTGGGCCCGTGACTTCACGGGGACCGAGCGGGCCGACCGGGACGGCTCGGCGGTCGTCGGCATGACCGGAGCCGGGTCGCCCGACCTGCCGCGAGCGTCCCGCCCGGAATCGGGTCATGATGGCCGGAGGCGGAGTCCTTCGCGGTCCCCGGACCGCGCGGTGGCCCGCCGCGGACGGGAGGTGACTCCGGGCATGGACGAATCGCGCAGAGCCTGGTTCATGATCGGCGGCGTCGTCGCCGTCATCCTCCTGGACCTCCTGGCCATCATCCTGATGAACACCCTCGGGTGATGCGCCCTGCGGCCTCGACGGCTGCGCAGCTCGGTGACGGACAGTTCCATCACCGGGCTGTCGCTCTGTCCGGCGTCGACGATGAACCGGACGGAGCCGCCGACGGGCGCGGCCACCGGCGCCACGGGGTCGTCGCCGAACGGGAGCACGCTGCCGTCGCCGACGACCTTGCGCCGGTCGCGCCGGTACGGCCGGTCGCCGGTCCTCCAGCCCGTCACGGCGGCCGGTAGGAGGGTCGCAGCACCCGTGGAGCTGTCCCTGACGCGCAGACCGCCGCCCGCGTAGGGGCTCCCGAAGGGTCGGCCGGCTGTGCAGGAACGCGCCGAACGGGCCGGCCGGAGGTGGCCGGCGGTCGCCGTCGGGTGTTCCGCACCCCCGCCCGGACGCATTCCCATGAGGGCCCCACCGGCCGGAGAACACGGCCGGGCGCATCCATGACATTCCGTCAATTTTTCTTGCCCACAAGGGCGTTCAGTTCCTCCGGTACGCAAGAACGGAGTCTGCCCGGCCTCTTGCCGTGTCGCCCCGGTTCGCGAATGATGCTCGCGGCGTGTCGGTCGACGGTGTTCCGTCGCGATGCGTCCGCCACCCTCGCACCCGGTCGGCCAGGAGGCATGTTTTGCGGACGAACCGTTACATCCGGAGATCGATGGTGGTCGTCGGTACCGCCCTCGCGGTGGTCGTCGCCGTTCCCCAGGTGGCTTTCGCGGCGCCGCCCCCGGCACTCCCCGGCAGAGCCGAGGCGATCGAGCTGACCTACCAGCCCGCCTACGACTACGACACCGACGGCTGCTACCCGACACCCGCCATAAGTTCGAGCGGAGTTCTGAACGGCGGGCTCAGGCCCACCGGCGCCCTCAACGGCAACTGCCGGGACGCCTCGGACCTCGCCAACACCAACGGCTACTCCCGCTGGAAGTGCAACAACGGCTGGTGCGCCGTCATGTACGCGCTGTACTTCGAGAAGGACCAGGCCTTGCCCGGCATCGAGCTCGGCGGCCACCGCCACGACTGGGAGCACGTGGTCGTGTGGATCCAGGGCACCGAGGCCAAGTACGTCGCGACCTCCGCCCACGGCGACTTCGACATCCACGCGCGCGACCGGATCCGCTGGGACGGCAACCACCCCAAGATCGTTTACCACAAGGACGGCATCGGCACGCACTGCTTCCGCGCGGCGAACACCAACGACGAGCCGCCCGAGAACCACCGCGGCACCTGGCAGTTCCCCACGCTCGTCGGGTGGTCGGGCTACCCGGCGACCGTGCGCGACAAGCTCACGCAGGCCGATTTCGGCAGCGCGCACTTCGGCCTGAAGGACGGCTCCTTCGCCTCCCACCTGGCGGAGGCCGAACCGGCCGGCATCCCCTTCGACCCGTACCAGTAGCACCCGGCGCCCGGCACGCCACGGGGACCGGCACGCCACGGGGACCGGCCCCGCACCGAGCCGGACCGGTGCCCGTGGCGCCGTGGCGTCAGCCCGCCCAGATCCTGCGGTACGCCTCGCGGTAACCGGACGGGTCCCATGACGTGGCGCCGTCGCTGTTGCCGGCCGTGGTGATGTGCACGGGGGCCACGTAGCCGCTGGCCGGCCGCCCGGCGAAGGCGCGGTTGAACTCGTCGACGATCTGCCAGCCCTGCTGGTTCAGCGGCTCGGGCACGGTGGCGGCCTGGAACTGCTCGCTGTTGATCCGCTGGAAGGCGGAGGGGTCGCCGTCACCCGCGCCGATGTTGAAAGGCGGCCCGGAGCCCGGCTTGCCCGCCGCCCGCAGGGCCGGGGCCGCGTCCGCGAAGTACAGGTCGTTGATGGCGGCGGAGTACGTCCAGTCGTCCTGGAAGCGGGAGAGCAGCGAGGAGACCGTCTGCGGGGTGCGGCTCGCGGCGTCGGGGATGGGGATGTTCTCGTAGCTCAGGAGCCGTACGCCGGAACAGGTGGCGAGCTCCTTGCGGATGAGCTCGGCCTTGTTCTTCGCGAACGGGATCGAGTCGTCGGTGAAGAGGACGACCCCGGCATCGCCTGCGGACCGGGCGATGATCCAGTCCGCGCTGATCCTCGCCACGTCCTCCACCTTGGTGGTGACGTTGGTGAACAGCGCGGGTCTCCTGCTCGGGCCGGGGGAGCCCACCGCGTGCCAGCCGATCACCGGGATGCGGGCCGCTTCGGCCCGCGCCATCTGCTGCGAGGTCACCTGGGGATCGAAGCCGCCGATGACGATGCCCGAGGGCCGCAGGGTGATGGCCTGGCTGAGCGCCGCCTGGATACCGGCCGGGGAGCCGTCCCCGTCGATGACCCGGACCTGCCAGCCGATGGCCTGCGCGGCCTCCTCGACGCCCTTCGCGACGCCCGCGACACCGGGGTTGGTCATGGTCTGCGCGACGTAAACGATCGACCTGCCGGGGAC
>NZ_JBSGZP010000644.1:0-4151 GCF_053611065.1 Streptomyces sp. NPDC054840 | reverse complement strand
GCACCGCACCGCCGACCACCCGGCGGCGGCTCTGCCGGCGCTTGCGGAGCGCGCCGCGGCCACCGCCGCTCATGTCGGTCACCGGGGTGAGCTGGGTCGCCGCGTCGTCGTAGCCGCCGTCGAAGCCGCCGTCGAAACCTTCGGCGAAGGCCACGCTCGCGGGAGCGAAGCCTGCCGCCCCAGCCGTCTTCATCCCCGCCAGCAGGGCCGCCGAGACGGGCACCAGGGCCAGACCGGCCAGCAGTCCCTCCGCCGGAACCAGTCCGCTCCACAGACCGGAGCACCGTACGCATTCACGGGCGTGCCGGGCTATTCGCTTGCGCCACAGCGCCGAGGGCTCTCCGTCCCAGCCCCCCATCACGGTCCGCAGCTCCTCGCACGCCGGATGGGTGTCCAGCGCGCGCTCCACCACACGGGCCGACTCCAGCTGCGCTTTCATCCGCTGGACCCGCACCGCCGTGTGCTGCGGGGTCAGTTCCAGCGCGCCCGCCACCTCCGCCCGGGTCAGCTCCCCGGCGCACTCCAGCCACCACAGGGACAGCAGAGCCCGGTCCTCGGGCTCCAGCCAGCGGGTGGCGCGGGCCGTCTCGCGCCGCTGGCCGGCGAGGTGGAGGCGGGCGACGGTCAGGTCGACGAAGTCGGCACCCGGGTCGGCGACATCGCTCGCGGCCTCAAGTGTGCTCTCGCCGAAACCACTCTGCCGGGCCTGCCAGTGCGCCCGCACGCGGTTCATCGCGATCGCCACGAGCCAGGACCGGAAGCTCTCGTCCACACGCAGGCCGCCCAGCCCGTCGAGCGCCCGCAGCATCGTGTCCTGCACCACGTCGTCCACGTCGCAGGACCCGTTCAGGGCCCGCCCGACGATGTTGTAGACGAGCGGGAGATGGGCGCTGACGAGCTCGTCCTGCGCGCGGGGGTCACCCGCGCGGGCCGCTGCCACGAGTGCTGCGGTGTGCTGAGTAGTCATGTGATGTTCCCTGTCCGTACCGGCGGTCGATGATGCCCGATACATGGGAGACCGTCGACGGAGGCGTCGATAACAGTTATCCGGAAGAATTTTCCCGAACAGTTTTCACGGCCCTTCCACCGGGGGTCACAGCAGCGGAGCCAGCGCCTCCGCCGCCGTACGCAGGACCGTGCGTACGCCTCGATCTCTTCGCGGGAGACCAGGAAGGTGACGGTCGTGACGCTGACCCCGCCGACCGGCCGGCCCGACGGACCGAGGACCGCCGCGCCGACACAGCGGATGATGGGCTCGTTCTCCTCGTCGTCGACGGCGAAGCCCCGGGCGCGGACCGCCGCCAGTTCGGTGTGCAGGGCCCGTGCCGTCGTGAGGGTGTGCGTCGTGCGGCGCGGCAGCCCGGTCGCGTCGATCAGTTCCCGTACCTCCTCGGCGGGCAGCAGGGCCAAAATGCTCCTTCCAGATCGCGGTCGTGTGCAGCGGCATGCGCATGCCGACACGGGAGGCCGTCCGGAAGGGCTGTTCCTCGCTCTCCAGCTTGCGGATGCAGGTGAAGGTCCGCCGCTGTGCAGGGCCAGATGGACCGTCTGGCCGGTGGCTTGCCGGAGTGTGCCCAGGACGCGCCCGATGCTGGGCGGTTCCCCGGCACCGAGCAGGGCGGACAGCCCGCGCAGCCGCGGCCCACCCCGTACCGGCTGTCGGCCTCCTGGCGTACGAAGCCCTGCTCGATCAGCGAGGCCAGGATGCGGAAGTGCTCGACTTGGGCACCGCGGCCGCCGCCGTCACGTCGGCGAGGCGGTGCGGGCCACCGGGGAGCGGCCACCGCCTCCAGGACGCGCAGGGACTTCTCCAGGACGGAACCGGCCGCGGAGGTCCGGCCGGCGTGCCCGCCCGCTGCCGCTTCCTCCATTGACACGAGCGCTCCTCGCGTGGGTAGGGTCTAGACCACATGGTTCCGTCATGCGGTACGCCGTTCCACTCCATGGAACGCGGAACAAGTGCGTGGAGCGAAGGGGAGGGTCCTCCGTTGCCCGATCGCCTGCCCGATCACCTGTCCGGCCGCCTGTCCGGCCACCCGTCGACCCGCTCGTCCGCCCACTCGTCCGGCCACCTGTACGCGGTGCTGGCCGCGCAGCGCGTGCTGCCCGTGCTGCGCGACGCCGACGCCGACGAGTCGGTCCGCCGCACCACCTCCCTGCTCGCCGCCGGCTGCCGCGCGGTCGAGCTCACCACCTCCACCCCCGGCTGGGCCGGGGCCGTCACCCGCACGGCGCCGCTGAGCGACCTCCACGGCCGCCCGGCGCTCATCGGCGTCGGCACGGTCACCACCACCGCGCAGGCGGAGACCGCCCTCGACGCGGGGGCCGCCTTCCTGGTCTCCCCCTACCCGGCCCCCGAGGTCCGCGCCGTGGCCCTGCGCCGCGAAGCCCCCTTCATCGAGGGCGGGTTCACCCCCGGCGAGATCGCCGCCGCCGTCCGGGCCGCAGGAGCCGCCAAGGTCTTCCCCGCGCACGTGGGCGGCCCGGGGTTCGTCCGCTCCCTCCGGGCGGTCCTGCCCGGCGCGGTGCTCGTCCCGACCGGCGGCATCCGGCCGGCCGAGGTCCCCGACTGGCTCGCGGCCGGCGCCACGGCCGTCGGCATCGGCGGCGGCCTGCCGAGCGGCCCGGACGAGCTGGCCGCCGTGTTCGCCGGATCGGCCACGCCGGGCTGTGCTCCCCGCGACGCAGCCACGGGGCACTGACCGTGGCCGGACGGGCCGACCCGCGCTACGACGTCCTCGTACTCGGCGAGGTCCTGGTCGAGATCCACGCGGACACCGCCCTGCGCGAGGCCGCCGACGGGACCCCGGCCCGTATCTCCTACTCCGGGGACGCTCTCAACGCCGCGGCCGCCGCGGTGGCGGCCGGTGCGCGTACCGCCCTGCTCGCCGTGGTCGGCGACGACGAACTCGCCGTCCCGCTGCTCCGCCGGGCCGCCGAACTCGGCGTGGACATCTCCCACATCCGCCGCGCCCCCCGCCCCAACGGCGCCTACCTGCTCTCCGCCGACACCGACGGCGACCGCGCGTTCGTCTACTGGCGCACCCGCAGTGCCGGTTCCACCCTCGGGCCCCACCACATCGCGTCCTGGCGCGCGCTGCTGACCCGCTGCGGTGCGCTCGTCACCAGCGGCGTCACCGGCGCCCTGTCGCCGAGCAGCCGCGCCGCCGTGCTGGCCGCGGCCCGCCTCGTGCACGGGGCGGGCGGGCACCTGACCTACGATCCCAACTTCCGCTCCCGGCTGACCGGCCCGGCCGAGGCCCGCGAGCTGCTGACCCGGCTCGCGCCGCTGACCGGGCTGCTCAAGGCCTCCTGCCCGGCCGACGCGCTGGCCCTTCTCGACACCGCAGACCCGCGCACCGCCGCAGCCCGCTGCCGCGCGCTGGGCGCCCGCACGGTCGCGGTCACCGCGGGCGCCGACCGGCTGCTGCTGGACGACGGCACGCGGGCGGCGTACCACCCCGTGCCCGTCAATCCCGAGCCGGTGGACGCGACCGGCGCGGGGGACTGCTTCACCGGCACGACCACCGCCCGGCTCGTCCTCGGCGACACCCTCGCGGACGCCGTGGCCTACGGCATGGCCGCCGCCTCCCTCTCGGTCTCCGGCCGCGGCGGCACCGGGCGCGTCCCCGACTTCACCGAGACGGCGGCGCTGGCCGCCTCGCACCGGCGTACCTGCCCGCCTCGACCGTCGTCTCCGGATCGGTGACCCAGCCCGCGGCGAGGACCGGCCGCGGTTCCCGGTGAACGGCCAGGAACCCGAACGGCCGCTCGAACCGGACCTCCGCCCGGCGGTCCGGGTGCCGCACGCGGGGCGGCGCGGCCCCGCCCGGCGGCTCGGAGCTGACCGGGGAAGCGCCCGACGTTCTCGTCGCCGGCGTGTCCAGCCCGAAGAGCGGGGCGTGGTCGAGCAGGTCGTGTTCGGCGAACAGGGAGAAGGCCACGGTACGGACGCCAGACCCCGGAGGCGGCGAAGACGGTCCCCGAGTCCTGTGCGGAGGCCTGCGCGGCCCAGCGCGTCGAGAGGCGGTTGACCGCCCGTACCGTCCCAATCCTTATGCGGGGGAGCCCAAGGGCGGGTGCGGGGCGCGGCGGGCGCAGCGGAACTTCGGCAGGACCAGGTGAGGGGCGCCGCCCGGGCGGGGGGCTTA
>NZ_JBSGZP010000643.1:0-4154 GCF_053611065.1 Streptomyces sp. NPDC054840 | reverse complement strand
GCGCGGAGCTTTCCCCGCCCCGCCCCGCCGCGCCGGCCTCACCCTTTCGCTGTGTCCCGGGGCTCCGCCCTGGAACCCGGTCCTCACCCGCCGGACGGGCTGAAAGCCGGCCCCCGCCGGCGTGTGAGGCGGCCCGGCTTCACACCGTGAGCAGGAGTTTGCCCACGTGGGCGCTGGATTGCAGCATCCGGTGGGCCTCGGCGGCCTGCGCCATCGGGAAGGCCGCGTGGACCACCGGCCGTACCCGCCCCGCGGCCACCAGTGGCCACACGTGCTCCCGTACGGCGGCGACGATGGCGGCCTTCTCCTCCAGCGGGCGGGCGCGCAGCGAGGTGGCGGTGATCGCCGCCCGCTTGGCCAGCAGCGCGCCGAGGTTCAGCTCGGCCTTCGCCCCGCCCTGGAGACCGATCACCGCGAGCCGCCCGTTCACGGCCAGGGCGTCCACGTTCCGGGCGAGGTACTTCGCGCCCATGATGTCCAGGATCACGTCCGCCCCGGCCCCGCCCGTCGCCTCGCGCAGCTCGGCCACGAAGTCCTGCTCGCGGTAGTCGATCAGGATGTCCGCGCCCAGTTCCTTGCAGCGCGCCAGCTTCTCCGGGCCGCCCGCCGTCACGGCGACCGTCGCCCCCACCGCCTTCGCCAGCTGGATCGCCATCGTCCCGATCCCACTGGAACCGCCGTGCACCAGCAGGGTCTCGCCGGGCCGCAGTCCGGCCACCATGAACACGTTGGACCACACCGTCGTGACGACCTCGGGCAGCGCGGCCGCCGTCACCAGGTCCACGCCCGCCGGGACCGGCAGCAACTGGCCCGCCGGCACGGCCACCCGCTCCGCGTACCCGCCGCCGGCCAGCAGGGCGCACACCTCGTCGCCCACGGACCAGCCGGACACCCCCGGGCCCAACGCGGCGATCCGCCCGGAACACTCCAGCCCCGGATGGCGCGAGGCGCCCGGCGGTGGATCGTAGAACCCCTGGCGCTGGAGTACGTCGGCGCGGTTCACGGCGCTCGCCGCGACCTCGACGAGGACCTCGCCCTCGCCCGGTACCGGATCGGGTACGTCGGCCCAGACGAGGGCCTCGGGGCCGCCGGGCTGCTCGATGGTGATCGCATGCATGGCCCGGAGGTTACGCCACGGCGTGGCTACTCGGCAGGACCCAGCCGCACCGCGGGCGAAGTCGGCGGTACCGCTCGCACGATGGTGATGAGACGGTCCGTCAGCTGGATCGGGCTCGCGTGCGGATCGTCGTACGCGAGCAGCCGGTGCCCGCGCAGCACGCTTACCACCAGGTCCTCCGTGTCCCGGACCGACTTGCCGACCTCGGCCTTGCGGGCGGGGCGTTCGATGAGGTCGAGGCCGCTGCCCTGCTGGATCAGGTCTTCCATCACGGTGCCCGCGCTCGGGCTGAGCACCGAGAGGCCCAGCAGCCGGCCGGCCGCGCTCGCGCTCGTGATGACGGCGTCCGCCCCGGACTGGCGCAGCAGGGGGGCGTTCTCCTCCTCGCGCACCGCCGCGACGATCTTGGCCCCCCGGTTGAGCTGCCGGGCGGTCAGGGTGACCAGGACCGCCGTGTCGTCCCGCTGTGTGGCGATGACGATCTGACGGGCCTTCTGCAGTTCGGCGCGGAGCAGGACGTCGGAGCGGGTGGCGTCGCCGACCACACCCGTGAAGCCCTCCGCGTTGGCCGTGTCGATCACCTTGGCGCTCGGGTCGACGATGACGACCTGGTCCTTGGAGAGGCCGGTGGCCAGCAGCGTCTGAAGGGCCGAGCGGCCCTTCGTGCCGAAGCCGATGACGACCGTGTGCTCACGCAAGTTCTTCCTCCAGCTCTTCAGCCGCCACTCTTCCCTCGTCCGTTCCGTCAGGACTTCCAGGGTGGTACCGACCAGGATGATCAGGAACAGCACGCGCAGCGGGGTGATCAGCAGGATGTTGATCAGCCGGGCACTGTCGCTGTACGGCACGATGTCGCCGTAGCCCGTCGTGGACAGTGTCACCGTGGCGTAGTAGAAGCAGTCGAGGAGATCGACCTGCTCATCGGCGTTGTCGTGGTAGCCGGCGCGGTCGAGCCACACGATGAGGACCGTCAGGAAGAGCACGAACAACGCCATCAGCAGGCGTCTGGTGACCTGGCTCAGCGGGTTTTCGACGATGCGTGTGGGCAACTTGATGCGCCGGGAGACGAGTTTCTCGTCGGCGCCGCGGGCCATGGAGTCCTGGCCGTGCAGTTTCACGTGAAACATCCTCCGGAAGCCCAGGGCAGATCGAGAATCTCCAGTTCCTGTCCGGACCGCGCGCCGTTGGGCGGTACGACGGCCAGCGCGTCGGCGGCGGCCACACCCCGCAGCATCGCAGGTCCGTGGTAGCGCAGGGGCACCGCGTGCTCGTCGGTCAGCAGGACCGGCACCAGCCGGGTGTCATACGGGTGGCCGGCTACGTCGCCCCGCACCGGTGCCGTGTAGCGGGGGCGCCTGCGGCGGCCGGCGAGGGCGCGCAGCAGGGGTTCGGCGAGGGTCAGCAGCCCGGAGACGGCGGCCAGCGGGTTGCCGGGCAGTCCGACCACATGGCGCACCGCGTTCTCCTCGGGTGCCCCGGCCCCGATACGGGCCAGCAGCATGGGATGCCCGGGGCGCACCGCCACCCCGTCGACCAGCAGCTCGGCGCCGGCTTCGCGCAGCACCGGGTGGACGTGGTCCACGGGCCCGGAGGCGGTCCCGCCCGTGGTGAGGAGGACGTCGGCGGCGCTGGTGGTGACGGCCTCCAGCAGGGCCGCGACCCCCGCCGGGTCGTCGCCGAGCCGCCGCGTGCCGATGACCCCGGCGCCGAGGCGCTCGATCCAGGGCCCGAGCATGGGGCCGAGGGCGTCGCGGACGAGCCCCTCGTGGGGGAGGCCCTCGGTGAGCAGCTCGTCGCCGAGGACCAGGATCTCCACGCGGGGGCGGGGCCGGGTGGTCAGCTCGTCGTACCCGGCGGCCGCGGCGAGCCCGAGCACGGCCGGGGTGACCAGGGAGCCGACGGGCAGCAGCAGGTCGCCGGAGCGGCACTCCTGGCCACGCGGGCGGATGTCCTGGCCGGTGAGGACGGGCCGGTTCGCGAAAAGCTGGGTGCCGGCCTCGCGGCAGTGCTCGCTGCGGATGACGGCGGTGGCATCGGGGGGGATCCGGGCGCCGGTGGCGATCCGTACGGCCTCGCCGTCCGTGAGGGGCTCCGGCCGCTCGGAGCCGGCCAGGACCTCGCCGCCGGCGCGCACGCTCCAGGGGCCGGGGCCCGCGACGGCCCAGCCGTCCATGGCGGAGGTGTCGAAGGACGGCAGGTCGGTGAGCGCGTCCAGAGGGGCGGCCAGGACCTCGCCGAGGGCGTCGGCGAGGGGCACGCGGTGGGTACGGGGCCGCACCCCGCTCCCGGCGCGGGCGGCGGTGTCCCGGGCCCTCTGCCAGCCGGTCGCACGGTGGCCTCCCGCGCCGCCGCCCGCACCGCCCGGGCTGCCTGTGCCGCCGCCCTCGGGGGCCCGGCTGACCAGTGCCAGGGCCTCGTCGAGAGCCTGTTCGGCGGAGTTCGTGGGGGTCATCCGGAGCCGTTCTGTTCGGCGGAGTCGGCCGCTGCCTCGTCGGCCCACCGCAGCGCCAGGTCGGCCGCCTTGCGGGAGGCCTCGGCGACGGCCTGGGCGGGGTCGGCGCCGGTGGCGGCGGCGTGGGCGGCCGCGTAGCCGACCAGAAAGGTGGTCAGCGGGGCGGCGGGCCGGGCGACGCCGTGGGCGGCGTCCCGGGCGAGGTCGAGCAGGGTCTTGGTGTCGACGGTGAGGTCGATGCCCAGCTCGTTCTTGACGGCGGTGATCCATTGCTCCAGCACGCTTCCATGCTCCCTGATCCGGGCGCGGGCGGCGGCGAGATCGTCCCAGGTGTCGCAGTCGAAGGAGGCGAGTGGCCGGGACGTGACACGGGCGAGGTCCAGTTCGGCGGTGAGCGCGCGGAGCGGGAGCCCGGTGAGGGTGCCGTGCTCGGTGGCGAGCAGGGCGATCTCGCGGCGCAGCGGCTCGGCCCGGTAGGCGGCGACCAGCGGCTGGTCCCGGCCGTCGGGGTCCCGCAGCATCGCCCCGTCCGCGCCGGGGGACGCGGGCGCGGACGGCGCCTCCAGCAGGGCCCGTACGGTCTCC
>NZ_JBSGZP010000642.1:0-4157 GCF_053611065.1 Streptomyces sp. NPDC054840 | reverse complement strand
GCGGGAGGAGGCGCCGCTGCGGACGTTGACCGCCGTGCGCGCGATGGCGGCCGTGGCAGGGACGCCGCCGAAGAGCGGGGCCACGAGGTTGGCGACGCCCTGCCCGAACAGCTCCTTGTCCGGGTCGTGCTGCTGCCCCACCGTCATCCCGTCCGCCACGGTCGCCGACAGCAGGGACTCGAGCGCGGCCAGAGCGGCCACCGCGACCGCCGGGGCGAGCAGTGAGCCGAACGCGGAGGCGTCGAGGAACCCGAGGGAGGGGGCGGGCAGCCCGGAGGGAAGGTCCCCGATCGGGGCCGCCCCGTCCAGGTGGAAGACCTGTGTGATCACGGTCGCGGCGATCACCGCGACGATCGAGAACGGGATCGCCGGCTTCCAGCGGACGCCCGCCAGCATCAGCGCCGCGACCCCGGCCGAAAGGCCGAGCGAGGTCCAGTTCGGGAATGCCACGAACTCCACGAGCGCCCGCCATGCCACCAGCAGGACCTTCTCGCCCTCGGGCTTGTCGACGCCGAGCGCGTTGGGTATCTGCTGGAGGCCGATCACGCAGGCGATACCCAGGGTGAAGCCCTCCACCACCGGCGCCGGCACGTAGCGCATGTACTGCCCGGCCCGCAGCAGAGCCAGACCGATCAGCAGTACCCCGGCCATCAGCCCGACCGTGAGGACGCCGCCGGGCCCGTACCGGGCAACAATCGGGACCAGCACCACCGTCATCGCACCGGTCGGACCGGACACCTGGAGGTTCGATCCACCGAGCAGGGCGGCGAGCGCGCCCGCGATCACGGCGGTGGCCAGCCCCGCCTCCGCGCCCAGGCCTGAGGAGACACCGAACCCGAGGGCGAGAGGAAGGGCGACGATCGCCACGGTGAGGCCGGCCAGGAGATCCCGGCGGGGGCTGCGGGCCATGACCGCGTAGTCGGCCCGAGCCGGCAGCACGGAGCGGACCCGGCTGAGCGCGGCTGTCAGCGCAGTGTTCACGGTCACGGGGCCGGGACCTCGGACTCGCGCAGTTCCTCCAGCAGCACGCTCTGCCCGGTCAGCACCTCGGTCAGGATCCGCCGCGCCGCCAGCATCAGCTGTGCGACATCCCCGCCCGCCAGCTCGTAGACCACGGTCGACCCGTCACGGGTCGAGGTGACGATCCCCGAGCGGCGCAGGACTGCAAGCTGCTGAGACAGGGCGGAGGGTTCGATCTCGATCGCGGCCAGCAGGTCCCGCACCGGCATCGGCCCGTCCTGCAGCAGCTCCAGAACCCTTATCCGCACCGGGTGCCCGAGCATCCGGAAGAACTCGGCCTTGGCCTGGTACAGCGGAACCGGCATGGTCTCGCACCCTTCTCACCACCCCGAACGGGGCACATGCCTAGAGCTGTGCCCGCGGCTGTCTGGAGGCACAACAATCACAGCATCTATGAAATTGCAGACTTTTGCAATTCATGGATGATGCGACCCGACCGTGGAGGTGCCGTTCGGTCGCGACCTCGCCGCCTCGGCGGACACACCCGCCTCCATGGCACTGACCGACCACCGTCTTGTCAGTGACCTCACGCACCTCCAGAAGCGGCTTGGCGCTGGTGATCGAAGAACTCACCACCCACACCCGGATCGAAGAGAAGATCTTTTACCCGGCTGCCCGCGAGGCCGACCCCGACACCCAAGGACCTGCTCTCCGAACTCGAGGACCTCAACCCGAGCGACGAGCGGTTCGACACTCTTGGATGCCGGGCCGGGGTGCGGTTCTCGCCCGGCCGTGGTCATCGCCGTGGTGACGCGGTGACCTGGAGAGCCGACCCACCGAGCAGTGCGGACGGCTTCCGGCGTACGAACCTTGAGCCGGCTTCGCCTCCTGCCGGATGCGGCGCGGCTACTTGGGGCTGGGCCAGGTGTGCAGGACGCCGCCGAGCCAAGCCGCGCCTCGGTGACGCCGGACGGGGGTGCTGCCCGGGATCGGATGCAAGAGCACCCGGGCATACCGGAAGGCGGATTTTTGTGGCCGGAGCCGGCCAGACCGTCACAGTGCGGGCGGACCTGTTTGCACGGAGCCGTCGGTGTGCCGGAGTTCGGCGAGCAGCTCGCTCTGTCCGGCGATCAGTGAGGTGAGGATGCGCCGTGCGGCGCGCAGGAGTTCTGCCACGTCGCCGCCGGCGAGAGCGTAGCTGACGGTGGAGCCTTCACGAATGGAGACCACAATTCCGGAGCGGCGCAGTACCGCAAGCTGCTGGGAGAGGTTGGACGGTTCGATCTCGATCTCGTTGAGGAGTGCACGTACGGGTACGGGGCCGTTCTGGAGCAGTTCCAGTACTCGGATCCGGACGGGGTGTCCGAGCATGCGGAAGAACTCCGCCTTGGCCTGGTACAGCGGTACCTGCACGACAACACTCCCACCCGGGTTCGACCGTTCCAAGGCCCGTCGGCCCACACTGCCGGATCTTCGATCCGCTGCTCCCGCCATCCTCCTGCCTCCCGGCTCCGGCCTGCCCTTGGCTGGTCACATTCAAATGTGCCGAGTTGAAGATTCTTTCAACTCATGGGCATACGGGAGCCGGGAAACAGGGAGCCCTTACAGCTCCAGTTCCGCCTCGATACGCCTGAGCTGGTGCCGGGCCATCGCGAGGTTCGCCCGGCCCTTGTCCAGCACGATGTAGAGGAACAGGCCGTTACCCCCGCGGCCCCTGATCAGCCGGAGGAGGTGGTACTGGCTGCCGAGGGTGATCAGCACATCCTCGATGTCGTCCTTGAGGCCCAGCATCTCCATGGTGCGGACCTTCGCCCGGATCACGTCGGTGTTCCCCGCCGCCGCCACCGTCAGATCGAGGTCCTTGCCCCCGCCCAGCGTTCCCAGCGCCATGCCACTCGTGTAGTCGACCAGTGCGGCCGCCACGCTCCCCTCGATCGAGGTCATCGCCTCCTTCAGAGACGTCTCAACAGTCAGCATTAGTGCTCGCTCCCTCTGCTCTCGACGACCCCGGCCGGCCTCATACTCCGGCCGAGTGATGACCGCAGACGCTACCCACCGGCCGCCAGGAGTACGGGAGCATCGGGAATCCCCGCCGGAATCGATCCACCATCCTCTAACATGCAGCCCTTCGAAGTGCGGCCTGCAAGGCTGAAAGCACACGGTGACTTGGCCTGCGCCCGGCGGCAAGCACACGATCGGACGGCCGCTCGGACCGTCGACAGCAGGCTGCCCGGCCCGCACGCACCCCCCGGCCTCGGGGGAGTCCGGGCACACGCGGCGGGCAGACGCCTGGAGCTCCTGCAGACCGCGCTCCTGGAGCACCGGCACGCGGTCGCGGTCGACTTGTACGCCCTGCCGTGACAGCCGGCGGCCGGAGCTCCATGGAGCGAGACCCGCGAGCAACGGACACGGCGGAAGAACTGCAAGGCCGGATGCAGTGGCTGCCGTGAACCCAGTCGGGACACTGGCGCAGCTCGGTGACAGCATCGCGCCGATCGGCTATCCGACCTGAGCGCGGCTCTCAGCGCCCCGCCCCCGCTACCGGAACTGCTCCACGGGCGTGCGTCAGCCGGCCCGGACGTCGATCAGGGCAGCGCTGCTGTCGAGCGCGGAGCCAAGGGGAGCACCGACCGGTCGGCCGCCACGAGGACTGTCCCGCCGCCCCGTGTGCGGTGAACGACAGCCACCGCGTCGTCCTCGGGCAACAGCAGTGACCGGTATCGGCGTGTGCAGCGCTGCGACGGTACAGCGCCGCGCCCCGAAGGACGAGTTCGGGGCGGGCCGGCTGTGCCCGGCCAGGCGTGGGCGACCCTGGCGAGGCGGAGTCCGAGCCCCGCAAGCGGTGGTGGGGCGGGCAGTCACAGTGACCGGACGCTGGAGAACGGCCTGCTACCAGGGGCAACGCCCCAAGGCACACTGCCTCTCCCCCACCACCACCCCAAAACCAAGAGATCGCAACCAGCCGTTTTGCAGGCGACGAGGGCGAATGACAGCGCTGGGGCGGGCAGTGCAGCGACCAAAGGCCCGCAGCGGAAAGTGGCGAAGATCTTACGGCCCCTCCGGCGGACATTCGTCCGGTTGAGACCCGGAGGGGGTGGACCGGAGCCTCCGCATGCGGATCGCCGCCGCCGCTGCACGAAACGCTTCGGCCCGGCCGACAGCGCCGTCGTGCACTACTCCTCAGGACTCCCGAGGTC
>NZ_JBSGZP010000641.1:0-4164 GCF_053611065.1 Streptomyces sp. NPDC054840 | reverse complement strand
CGGTACGGCCCCGGGGTACGGGGCCGTGGGCGTCCCGGGGTCCGGCCGCCCCGGGGCGGGCCACGCGGGGACGGGCCCGGGCGCGCCGGCCGGCCGGGTGAGGGCCGCCCGCCGCCGGGGAACCAGGGCCGCACCCGCCGCGCCGGCCACCGCCCCCCAGAGTCCGCCCAGGAGCAGCGCGTACGGGCCGTCCCCCCGCAGCTCCACGCCCGCGTCCACCGCGTCCGCACCCGGCACCGCGAGCGAGGTGTCCGCCGAGAACCCCGTCAACCACACCAGCACCGCCAGAGCCACCCCGGTGACGGCCGACAGCCGCGCCGCGCACCCCAGGACGCCGCGCCGGGGTGTCCGTACGGCCGCCAGCACGCCCGCGTAGAGCAGCAGCAGGGCCGCCCCCGCGACCAGCAGCCAGATCCGCCCGTCGTACTCCGCGAGGCGGGCCACCGTCACCGGCTCCGGCGCGGGCATCGCCACCAGATCGGCCGGCGGATCGGGCAGCAGCCGGGCCGGAGCCCCCGTGACGTGGCCGCGCACCGGTACGAACAGCCCCAGCAGCACCCCCAGCCAGCTCCCGTTCGGCACACCCAGCAGTGCTCCGCCCAGCACCCGGCGGGGCTGGTCGTCTCCCAGCGCCGCCCACACCGCCGCGGCCCAGCCCGCCACCACCGCGACCAGCAGCATCGCCACCACCGCCGCGGCCGCCGGGCGCAGCCGGGCCCACGAGGCCGGCCCGCGCCGCGAGACCAGCAGCGCGAGCGCCAGTACGGCGAGCACCCAGACCCCCGCGCCCAGCAGGGTCGGCCCGAGCTCCACCGAGAAGCCCACCCGGGTGCGGGTCTCGATCAGGTCCCCGACGCGGTCCGGGAGCAGCCCGCCGATGTCCCCGATCCCCGGGATCTCGACCTTCGCCGGGGTCTGCGGCAGCGGCAGCGTCCCGTCGAGCGTGACCACGTCGTGCCCGGCCCATGCCAGTCCGCCCGCCGTCGCGACGAACAGCGCCGCGAGGACCGCCACCCTGGCCGCCGTCTCCCCGTGGCCCGCCCCGGCCCGCAGCGAACGCAGGAACAGCCGTGCCAGGACCAGCGCCCCGACCAGCGACACCCCCAACGGCATGACGTCCAGGGAGGTTTCGGCGCCCGCACCGGTGACTCCGAAGACCGAGACGTCACCCGAGGGGGTCACGGTTCCACCGACCGCGAGGACCACCCCGGCGGCCGTCATCGCGCCGAGCGAGCCTTCGGCGCCGTCGGCGCCCAGGAGGCGCAGCCCCAGTCCTGCCACCCCCGCCATCACGATCAGGGACCAGCCCACGGCGGCGACGGCGGACAGCAGCACGTCCCCCCAACGGATGCGGCGCATACGGTGAACCCCCGATGCCTACCGAGCGGTAGCGACGGGACCACCGGGCGAGAAGTCCCGTATCTCACTTTCCGGGTGACTTTCGACCCCGTCAACGGTCGGTCGTAGACGCCCCGGCAAGGCCCGGATTCCACATACGGCTGTGGGCCTGAAATAGTTCCCCCGGATGTTCGCCATCCCTAGACTCCCTGACGTCATGGGGGATTCTCGGGGGACTTAAGTGGGGCTGGAGTGCCGGAACTCGTACTGGAATTGAATGGAAGGACCTGGACGCTCGATCCGTCCAGGTCGTACTCGCTGGGGCGTGACCCCCAGGGAGACGTGGTGATCGACGATGCCCGGGTGTCGTGGCGGCATGCCACCATCGCCTGGAACGGCCGGGGTTGGGGCATCGAGGACCACGGCAGCACCAACGGCACCTACGTGCACGGGGCGAGGGTCCAGCAGACCGAGCTCGTGCCCGGCACGCCGGTCCACCTGGGCAACGCGACGGACGGCCCGCGGCTGAACCTGAGCACCGCCGGCGCCGCCGCGCCGCAGCCGGCCGTGGCACAGCAGGCCCATCAGGCGCAGCAGGCTCCGGCCCAGGCGTACGCCCAGCCGCAGGCCCCGGCCTATCAGGCTCAGCAGCAGCCCCAGCACCAGGCCTGGGAACAGCAGCAGCACGCCCCGCACCAGCCGCAGCAGCCGCAGGTCAACCTCCCGCACCAGCAGGGCGCTGCCGCTCCCCACCTGGCGCAGGGCGGCGCCCCGGCCTACGGGGACCGCAGCCCGACGACGTTCCACCAGCTCTCGCTGGGACACGTCATGCGGATCGGCCGTGCGCTGGAGAACGAGCTGGTGGTCTCCGACCTCCAGGTCTCCCGCCACCACGCCGAGTTCCGCTCGATGCCCGGCGGCCGCTTCGAGATCCACGACCTCGGCAGCCACAACGGCACCTACGTCAACGGTCAGCCGCTGGCGAAGTCCGGCACGGCGCTGCTCGGCCCGAACGACATCGTCGGCGTCGGCCACTCGACGTTCCGGATCGTCGGCGACCGCCTGGAGGAGTTCGTCGACACCGGCGAGGTCTCCTTCTCGGCCCGCCACCTCACGGTCACGGTCGACGGCGGAAAGCAGATCCTCAAGGACGTCACCTTCGGCGTCCCGGAGAAGTCACTGATCGGCGTCATCGGACCCTCGGGATCCGGTAAGTCCACCCTGCTCAAGGCGCTGACCGGCTACCGGCCCGCCGACCAGGGCGACGTCCTCTACGACAACCGCAACCTGTACAAGCAGTTCGCGGAGCTCCGGCAGCGCATCGGCCTGGTGCCGCAGGACGACATCCTGCACAAGGAGCTGCGCGTCCGTACGGCCCTCAAGTACGCGGCCAAGCTCCGCTTCCCCGGCGACACCGCCGAGTCCGAGCGGGCCGCCCGTGTCGACGAGGTGCTGCGCGAGCTCAAGCTCGACATCCACAAGGACAAGAAGATCACCGCGCTCTCGGGTGGTCAGCGCAAGCGCGTGTCCGTGGCCCTGGAGCTGCTCACCAAGCCCTCGCTGATCTTCCTGGACGAGCCGACCTCGGGCCTCGACCCGGGCATGGACCGCGACGTAATGCAGCTGCTGCGCGGCCTCGCCGACGACGGCCGCACGGTCCTCGTCGTCACCCACTCGGTCGCCGAGCTGGCCATCTGCGACAAGCTGCTGGTCATGGCCCCGGGCGGTTCGGTCGCGTACTTCGGCCCGCCGGACGAGGCGCTGAACTTCTTCGGCTACACCACGTGGGCGGACGTGTTCTCGGCCTTCGAGAACTACCGCGACTACGACTGGGCCGGCCGCTGGAAGGGCTCCCAGCACTACCAGCTGTACGCCGCCGACATCGACGCGGTCGCCCCCCAGTCCGTGGCGATGCCCGCGGCCCAGCACATGCGCCCGACCAAGCCGCAGGGCTGGGGCTCGCAGCTGTGGACGCTGATCCGCCGCTACGTCTCGGTGATCGCGTCGGACGTGGGCTTCCTGGCCCTGATGGTGCTCCTGCCCGCGGTCCTGGGCGTGGTCTCCACGGTGATCCCCGCGAAGTTCGGCCTGGCGCCGCCCGTGGCACCGTCCCGCTTCAACGGCGACGCCGGCACGATCATGCTGATCCTCGCGGTCGGCATGTGCTTCTCGGGTGCCGCCAACTCGGTCCGAGAGCTGATCAAGGAACGGGTCATCTACGAGCGGGAACGGGCGACCGGCCTCTACCGGTCCGCGTACCTCATGTCGAAGGTGATCGTCCTCGGCGTCATCACGGCCATCCAGGGCGTGATCATCTGCGCGATCGGCTTCTTCCCGCGCGACCTGCCCACCGAGGGCCTGATCATGCCGCCGGCCGTCGAGATCTGCCTGTCGGTCATCGCGCTCGGCTTCACCTCGATGATGTTCGGCCTGGTGATCTCCTCGCTGGTGAAGACCGCCGAGAAGACCATGCCGCTGCTGGTCATGTTCGCGATCGTCCAGGTCGTGTTCACCGGCATCCTCTTCCAGGTGTACGACTCGCCGGGCCTGGAGCAGTTCGCCTGGCTGATGCCGTCCCGCTGGGCCATCGCCGCCGCCGGCACCACGCTGAACCTCGGCAAGCTCATGCCGCCGTGGGACGCGGAGAACCCGACCAACACCGACCCGCTCTGGGACGCCACGATCGGGCAGTGGAGCCTGAACATCACCATCCTGCTGCTCATCGGCATCGCCTGCGGTTTCGCGGTGCAGCGCCTGCTGCGCCGCCACGAGCCCGAGGTCATGCGCGCGGGCAAGTAGGCCGCGGGCGCGCGGGCGGGAAGACCG
>NZ_JBSGZP010000640.1:0-4178 GCF_053611065.1 Streptomyces sp. NPDC054840 | reverse complement strand
CGGCCGGGGAATCCCCAGGCCGGGCTCGTGACGGTGGATCCCGGTCGGTCAGCGACCGTTGAAAGCGTCCTTCAGCCGGCTGAACAGGCCCTGCTGACCCGGCGCGAACTGACCCATCGGCCGCTCCTCCCCGCGCAGCTTCGCCAGCTGGCGGAGCAGGTCCTCCTGCTGGGCGTCCAGCTTGCCCGGGGTGGTGACCTCGACGTGCACGATCAGGTCGCCGCGTCCGCCACCGCGCAGGTGGGTGACGCCGCGCCCGTGCAACGGGATCGCCTGGCCGGACCCGGTGCCGGGCCGGATGTCGATCTCTTCCAGGCCGTCCAGCGTCTCCAGCGGGCACTTGGTGCCCAGTGCGGCCGCCGTCATCGGGATGGTGACCGTGCAGTGCAGGTCGTCCCCGCGCCGCTGGAAGGTCGGGTGCGCCAGTTCGTGGATCTCCACGTACAGGTCGCCGGCGGGGCCGCCGCCGGGGCCGACCTCGCCCTCGCCCGCGAGCTGGATCCGGGTGCCGTTCTCGACACCGGCCGGGATCTTGACCGTGAGGCTGCGGCGGGAGCGGACCCGGCCGTCGCCCGCGCACTCGTGGCACGGGGTCGGGACCACGGTGCCGAAGCCCTGGCACTGCGGGCAGGGGCGCGAGGTCATGACCTGGCCCAGGAAGGACCGGGTGACCTGCGAGACCTCACCGCGGCCGCGGCACATGTCGCAGGTCTGCGCCGAGGTGCCGGGAGCGGCGCCCTCACCGGAGCAGGTGCTGCAGACGACGGCCGTGTCGACCTGAATGTCCTTGGTGGTCCCGAAGGCCGCCTCGTCCAGCTCCAGGTCCAGACGGATCATCGCGTCCTGGCCGCGCCGGGTCCGTGAACGCGGGCCGCGCTGCGAGGCCTGGCCGAAGAAGGCGTCCATGATGTCGGAGAAGTTGCCGAAGCCACCCGCTCCGAAGCCGCCCGCTCCGCCGCCGCCTGAGGAGGACAGCGGGTCGCCGCCCAGGTCGTAGACCTGCTTCTTCTGCGGGTCCGAGAGGACCTCGTAGGCGGCGTTGATCTCCTTGAAACGCTCTTGCGTCTTGGGATCAGGGTTCACATCCGGGTGCAGCTCGCGTGCAAGCCGCCGGAATGCCTTCTTGATCTCGTCCTGCGATGCGTCGCGGCGCACGCCGAGAACGGCGTAGTAGTCCGTGGCCACTTACGACTCCGCCAGGATCTGTCCGACGTAACGTGCCACTGCGCGTACCGCTCCCATCGTTCCGGGGTAGTCCATGCGGGTCGGTCCGACCACGCCGAGTTTGGCGACTGCTTCGCCGCCCGAACCGTAACCGACCGAGACGACCGACGTGGAGTTCAGTCCCTCGTAGGCGTTCTCGTGCCCGATCCGTACGGCCATTCCCGACTCGTTGGCCTCGCCCAGCAGCTTGAGGAGCACGACCTGCTCCTCCAGCGCTTCGAGCACCGGCCTGATCGTCAGGGGAAAATCGTGTCCGAAGCGGGTGAGATTGGCGGTTCCGCCGATCATCAGCCGCTCTTCGGCTTCCTCGACCAGGGTTTCGAGGAGTGTCGCGAGCACGGTGGAGACGGTGCCGCGGTCCTCGGCCTCGAAGGATTCGGGGAGGTCCTGGACGAGCGGGGGCACATCGGTGAAGCGGCGCCCGACGACCCGGCTGTTGAGCCGGGCCCGCAGGTCCGCGAGCGAGGTCTCCCCGAAGGGGCCCGGGCAGTCGATGAGCCGCTGCTCGACCCGCCCGGTGTCCGTGATCAGTACGAGCATCAGGCGCGCGGGAGCGAGCGGGAGCAGCTCCACGTGCCGGACGGTCGACCGGGTCAGGCTCGGGTACTGAACGACGGCGACCTGCCGGGTGAGCTGTGCGAGCAGCCGTACCGTGCGGCCGACCACGTCGTCGAGGTCGACGGCACCGTCGAGGAAGTTCTGGATGGCCCGGCGCTCGGGCGACGACAGCGGTTTGACCCCCGCCAGCTTGTCGACGAAGAGGCGGTACCCCTTGTCGGTGGGGATCCGGCCGGCGCTGGTGTGGGGCTGGGCGATGTACCCCTCCTCCTCCAGCACGGCCATGTCGTTGCGCACGGTGGCGGGCGAGACGCCGAGCCGGTGCCGCTCCGTGAGCGCCTTGGAGCCGACCGGCTCCTCCGTCCCGACGTAGTCCTGGACGATGGCGCGCAGCACTTCGAGTCTGCGTTCGCTGAGCATCGCGCACACCTCCAGCTGTGGTCCGTTGCCGTGTTCTGCCGTGTTTGTTGGCACTCTGATCGTTCGAGTGCCAAAGAACCCCCGCTCAGTGTACGGCCGGGCGGTGAGCCCCTGGCAAGGGAGGCCCGCCAGGTAGCGTCGCCGTATGGACGTGCGTTGGGAAGAGTCCGGCTGGGAACGGCTGACCGGACGGGCCGGCCGGCGGCGGCTGCCGGTGTGGGACTGCACCGTGGGGCTGGTGGTGGGCGAGGATTCGGTCCTTCTCATCGACCCCGGTTCGAGTGTCCGCGAGGGCGCGCAGGTACGGGTCGAGGCGGAGCGGCTGACGGGCCGGCGCGTGACCCATATCGCATTCACGCACGGTCATTTCGATCACGTCCTGGGCGGGGCCGCCTTCGCCGGGGCCGAGGTGTTCGGGGCGGTCGGGCTGGCCGCCCTGCTGTCGACGGGACGCGAGGAGCTGCGCGGGGACGCGGTACGGCACGGGCTCGCGGCGGCGGAGGCGGCGGAGGCGGTGGACCTGCTGGTGCTGCCCCGGCACGCGGTGTCGGGCGAGTGGACGCTGGAGCTGGGCGGCGTGCAGGTGCTGCTGGCCAATGTGGGGCCCGGGCACACCGGGCACGACCTGGCCGTCTTCGTGCCGGGCGAGCGCGAAGTGGTCTTCTGCGGGGACCTGGTCGAGGAGTCGGGCGAGCCCTCGGTGGGCCCGGACGCGACTTTGGGGCAGTGGCCGGCGGCCCTGGACCGGCTGCTGTCGCTGGGCGGGGACGACGCGCTGTACGTTCCCGGTCACGGAGCGGTGGTCGGGGCTGAGTTCGTACGTGCGCAACGCGCCACACTGGCGGCCCGTTCCGGCGTGTCGGAGGCGTGACGCGCGCGGCTCTCCTACTGTCGGCCGGATGCGCGAGTACTCCCCCGACCTGACCCCGCAGTGGAAGCGTCCCAAGGCCGTGCCGGAGGTGGCGGCGGATCCCGACCTGGTGGTCGAGGTGGCGGGTACGGACTTCTGCGGGGCGGTGGTGGCCTGTGAGGCGGGCACGGTGACCCTGGAGGACCGCTGCGGCAAGCGGCGGGTGTTCCCGATGGTGCCGGGCGGGTTCCTGCTGGACGGGGACGTGGTCACCCTGGTCCGCCCCACGCGCAGGCCCTCCGGGCCGCTCCTGACGGCCTCGGGCTCGCTGGCCGTGCCCGGGGCGCGGGCGCGGGTGGCGCGGGCGGGCCGGATCTACGTCGAGGGCCGGCACGACGCGGAGCTGGTGGAACGGGTCTGGGGCGACGACCTGCGGATCGAGGGCGTGGTGGTGGAGTACCTGGAGGGCATCGACGACCTTCCGGCCATCGTCGCCGACTTCGCCCCCGGCCCGGACGCCCGCCTCGGCATCCTGGTGGACCACCTCGTCCCGGGCTCGAAGGAGTCCCGCATCGCGGCGTCGGTGACGTCGCCGGACGTCCTGATCGTGGGGCACCCGTACGTGGACGTCTGGCAGGCGGTGAAGCCGTCAGCGCTGGGCATCCCGGCGTGGCCGGTGATCCCGCCCGGCCAGGACTGGAAGACGGGCATCTGCCGGGCCCTGGGCTGGCCGCCGAACACGGGCGCCGCCTGGCAGCACATCCTGTCCCGGGTCACCTCGTACCGCGACCTGGAACCGACCCTCCTGGGCTCGGTGGAACACCTCATCGACCACGTCACGACGACACCCACCCCCTGAAGTTCCCACCCACCTCCGCGGGCCGGCCCCTCTCACCCCGCCGAACGGTCCCCAGCCCGCCGGCCCCTCTCACCCCGCCGGGCGGTCCCCAGCCCGCCGGCCCCTCTTACCCGCCGGGCGTCCTCCAGCGCGCCGCGCTTGAGGCAACCTCCCCACCCCGCCGGCTTCCCCCAGCCCGCCGGCGATTGAGGCCAACACGCCCCCCGCAGCCGATCGACGCGACGCGCAGCCCCCCCCACGTTAGCCGCGCCAGCCGCCGGCGACCGC
>NZ_JBSGZP010000639.1:0-4180 GCF_053611065.1 Streptomyces sp. NPDC054840 | reverse complement strand
GCGGGGCCACCGGCGCGCTCGCGCTGCGCTGGGAGCGGTACGGGGCCCGCTGGGCCGACCGGGTGCTCTGCGTCAGCGACGCCGAACGCCGCGGGGGCGAGACCGAGGGGATCACCGCCCGTTGGGCGGTGATCCGCAACGGCGTGGACCTGGACCACTTCCGCCCCGGCGGACCGGACCCCGACCGGGACCGGGACCGGGCCCGCGCCGAACTGCCGCTGCCCGCGGGCTTCCCGGCCGACGGGCCGCTCGCCGTCTGCGTGGGCCGGATCTGCCTCCAGAAGGGGCAGGACATCCTGCTGCGGGCCTGGCCCGAGCTGCTCGCCACCGTCCCCGGAGCCCGCCTCGCCCTGGTCGGGGACGGCCCCGACACCGAACGGCTGCGCCGCAACGCCCCACCCGGAGTGCACTTCGCGGGCTCCGCCGCCGACATCCGACCGTGGCTTCGGGCCGCCGATCTCGTTGTACTGCCGTCGCGGTGGGAAGGCATGGCGCTCGCCCCGCTCGAAGCCATGGCCTGTGGCCGCCCGGTCCTGGTCTCCGACGTCAGCGGTGCCAGGGAGAGCCTGCCGCCGGGCCACGGACGCCTGTGCCTGGTGCCGCCGGAGGACCCGACGGCCCTGGCCGAGGCCCTGGGATGGCTGCTCGCCGAGCCGCGGCTCCTCGCCGAACTCGGGGAACAGGCCCGGCAGCACGCCCGGACCGACTTCGACGTGCGGCGGACCACGGACGCGGTCACCGGCCTGTACCACGAACTGCTGGGCCGGCCCCGGCCCTTGAACCAGGAGCGCATCAGCCGATGACGATGGACAGCGCACGCGCCCGGCACACCGGGCAGGGCGGCACGGGGCCCGTCGGCGGAGGCGCCTTCGCGCCCGCGCACCCCGCGGCGGCCCGCCGTTCGGCGACCGCCATCCCCCCTCCGCGCGGGCCCAGGACCGACCAGGCACGCTCCGCCGTACGCCCCCGGCGCGTCCGCCGTCGCGGCCGCGTACTCCCGCTGCTCACCGCCGACGCGCTGGCCGCCGTACTCACCGCGACGACCCTGCCCGCGGCGGCGCCGCCCGTCCTGTACGCGGCGCCCGTCCTGCTCGCCGCGCTGCACGCGCGGACCGGGCTCTACCGCCCGCTGCTCGCCCCCTCCGCACTCCTCGAACTGCCCGTGCTGGCCGCGCGGTCCACCGTCCTGTGGTGCTCGGTCGCCGCCGTCACGGCCGCCGCCGACCCGGCCCGGGCCATGGGCTGGAGCGCCCTGCTCACCGCTGTCTGCCTGCAGGCCGTACTGGCGTGCGCGGGCCGCGGCCTCGTCAACCAGCTCCACCGCCGCTCGGCCGTACGCCGCCCCGCCTCCGCGTTCGTCGTCGGACCCGGCGCCGGGGCGGGCGCGGTGGCCGCCGCCCTGCACGGCCGCCCCGAGTTAGGGCTGCGCCCGGTCGGACTCATCGACACCGCGACACCCGCCGAGGGCGACGGGGGCGCCCTGCCGCTGCTCACCACCCACGAGGACATCCGGCGGGCGGTCATCCAGAACTCCGTGGCTCACGCGGTGTTCACCCGCCCCCCGGAGGCCGACGAGCGCACCGCCTCCCTGGTTCGCCTCTTCCACGACCACGGCTGCCGACTGTGGCTCGCCGACCCGGCCGGCACCGCCAAGGTCACCGGCATGGGGGTGGCGCAGCCCGCCGACCACCTGTGGGGGTACGCCGTACAGCCGCTGCTGCCGCGCCCGGCCCGGCCGCTGGAGCGCTGGGCCAAGCGGGGCCTCGACACGGTGCTCGCCCTGATCGCGCTGCTCGCCGCCGCACCCGTGATGGGGGCGTGCGCGCTGGCCGTCCGGGTCTGGGACGGGCCGGGGGTGATCTTCCGGCAGGAGCGGGTCGGCCTGTACGGGCGCCCGTTCACCCTGCTGAAGTTCCGTACCCTGCGCGCCGACGCGCACGAGGCCGCCACCCGCTGGACCGTCGCGGGTGACCGCGGGATGAGCCCCGTCGGCTCCTTCCTGCGCAAGTCCTCGCTGGACGAGCTGCCGCAGCTGTGGAACGTCGTACGCGGAGACATGGCCCTGGTCGGCCCGCGCCCCGAACGGCCGTTCTTCGTCGCCAAGTTCTCCACCGTCCACCCCGGCTACGAGGCCCGGCACCGGATGCCCGTCGGCATCACCGGCCTCGCCCAGATCAACGGCCTGCGCGGGGACACCTCCATCGAGGACCGGGCCCGCTTCGACAACCACTACATCGACACCTGGTCGCTGTGGCAGGACCTGTGGATCCTCGCCCGCACCGCGGCCTCCTTCTTCCGCTTCCGGCTGGGGGGCAGCTGATGAGTCTCGCCGTACCGGGCCGGTGGGTCCGGCCGGACGTTCCGGGTCTGCTGCGCCGGCACTGGCCGCTGCTGCCGTTCGCCGCGACCGTGCTGTTCCTGCTCGCCCCGCTCCCGGCGGGCGACGCCACCGCCTCCGGGAAGGTCGGTCCGGCCGACGCCGCCTCGCTGCTGTTGGTCCTCGTCTGCGCGGTGCAGGCACTGCGCGGCCGGGTGCGGGAGCTGACCCCGCTGGGCGTGCTCGTGCTCGGGGCGCCGGCCGTGGGCCTCGCGGTCGCCACGATGACCGCGGGGGAACCGTACGCCGCCCTGCCCGGCTTCGTGCGCTACCTGCAGGTCTTCGTCCTGGTTCCGGCGGCCGTGGTGCTGCTGGTGCGCGACGCCGCGGAATTCCGGCTGGCCGCCGGGTGCTTCGTGGTCCTGGCACTGGGGCAGGGCGCGGTGGGGGTCGTGCAGTACGCCACCCACACCGGGGCCTCGTACCAGGGCGAGGACGTCCGGGCCGTCGGTACCTTCGGCCCCGGTGACGTCATGGGCATGGCCACCGTCGTGGCCTACGGGCTGATCGTGGCGACCGCCGCCGGGCTCGCTCCGGGCCTGCCGCGCCGCCTGCGGCGGATCGCCGGCGGCTGCGCGCTCGTGCTGGTGCTCCCGCTGGTGCTGTCCTTCAGCCGGGGCGCGTGGATCGCCACCTTCGGCGCGGCGGTGCTGGTGATGGCCTTGGCCGGGATCCGGCGGGCCTTGAAAGTGGTCGCCGCGCTGGCGGCCGCCGGGGTGGTCCTGGTCGGCGGGTTCGGGGTCGGGTCGGAGATGGTCGCCGAGCGGCTCACCTCCATCACCCAGGTCTCCAGCGCCCCCGACCAGTCGGTGACCGACCGCTACACGATGTGGGCCGCCGCCGAGTCGATGTGGCGCGAGCGGCCGGCGGTCGGGGTGGGGCTCAAGGGCTTCCCGGCCAACCGGGACGGGCACGCCTCGCTGGGCCTGTCCTCCGGCAGCGACACCGCGGGCGCCGGCCAGGCGTACCTGCGCCAGCCCCTGCTCTCCCCGCACAACATGTACCTGCTGATCCTGAGCGAGCAGGGCCTGATCGGGCTCATCGCACTCGTGGGCGGCTGGGCGGCGCTGCTGGTGGCGGGGCTGCGCCGGCTCGGGGCCTGTGCGGGTGCGGGTGTGCGTGTCGGTGCGCGGGATTGCGGGCTGATCGCGATCGGGCTGTTCGTGTGGCAGCTGATCGACTTCCTCTACGCGGACATCGGCGGGCCGTCCACCGTGCTGACCGGAGTGATCATCGGCCTGGCGGCCTGGTGGGCGCTTCCCTCCCGGGAGCCCGGTCCCCTGCCGGGGGCCGCCGCGGACAAGGAGTCTTCCGCCGGTGCGGGTTCACGGGGCAGGGCCCCCGGGGTTGCGGCGCGCCCGTGACGGACACCACGCCTTGGCGGCCAGCCTCCGGCCCTCCGGCCGGGGCGGGCCACGCCCGTGTCCCGGGCCCCGCGGACTCCGGCTTCACCGGCTACCCGCTGAGTGCGCCCCGGCCCGGAGGTCCTGCGGCCCCTGGCGGGTCCGGCACTTCGGGCTTCGCGGATCCCGCTTCGTTCGCCGGGCGTTCACGGAGCGCGCCGCCGCCGGGGCGGTCCGGGGGAGTCGCCGGCGCGCCGGGCCCGACGGATCCCGGGTTCGTGGCCGGAGGCCTCCCGGGGGGCGCACCGGAGGCCCGCAGGCCCGTGTTCGGCTCCGCCGGGTATCCGGGAGGAGCCTCGGGCCGGCACAGCCTCCGGGTGGCGGCGCGAGCCGCGAGCGGCGCCGCCGACGCCCCCGAGGACCGGCCGGGCGAGCAGTCCGAGCCCGCCACCCTCGGCGG
>NZ_JBSGZP010000638.1:0-4192 GCF_053611065.1 Streptomyces sp. NPDC054840 | reverse complement strand
GGGCCGACGGGGCCGGATGTGGCGGCGGCGCCGCGTACTTCAGCCCCGCCGGCGTTCGAGGCCCGGGCGTGGAGCGCCGTGCGGGTGCCGGAAGCTACGCCGCAGGCGAGGGGGCCGGGTGGAGCTGGTCCGCCAGCCAGGTGGGGATGCCGCCCAGCAGGTGGAACAGGCGGCGGGCCTCCGCGCGGAGCCGGGCGGCCTCCGGTTCCGGTTCGGCCTCGGCCAGCGCCGCCAGCGCCGGCGCCGTGCCGATCAGGAAACCCAGGTCCTCCCGGATGCGCAGGGACTCCGCGAAGCCCTTGCGGGCCTCGGCCACCTCCCCGTCCCGCAGGGCCAGCGCGGCCAGATGCCGCCAGGTGAAGGACAGCAGCAGGGTGTCCCCGTGCGCCTGGGCCCCCGCGTGGGCCCGGTGGTAGGCAGGCCGGGCCGACTGCGGGGCGTCCGCCAGGTGCTCTGCGACCAGCCCCCGCCGGAAGTCCAGCAGCGGGCGGGTCCGGGAGTCCGGGGACAGCAGGGCCGCGGCCCGGCCCAGCGCGGAGCGGGCCTCGTCGGCGCGGTCGCGTACGCCGAGCACGGTGGCGGCGTACGCCAGGTGGCCCCGTTCGCATGCGGCCGCACCCCGGTCGTCGTCGTCCTGGGAGACCGCCTCGGCGATCCGCAGCGCGTCCTCGGCCTCGGCCCAGCCCTGCCCGGTGAACAGGCACCGCTCCACCAGCAGCGCGGTCCGCTGCACGGCCGCCCCGGCATTGCCGGTCTTGCCGATGTGCGGTGTCAGCAGCGCCGCCGCATCCGTCCAACAGCCGCGCGAGCGCAGCCGCCATATCGCCCGCTGGAGGGGGTCGTCTCCTCCGGTTGTTCCGGCACCCGACATGGCGGTGTCCGCCACATTGCCCTCCCCAAAGCAAGCAAGCAGCACATCGTTGAGCCCTGGGGCGAAATGAGAGCACGGATTCACGGCATCGGCCAAGGGGTTGGGTGAACTTTTTCACAAAGTCCGGACGGATCATCAGCCGCCCCGTGACCGAACCCTGCGGCCGCGGGGCGGATCTTCTCAGCTCATCCGCAGTGCCAGGAAGAAGTCGAGCTTGTCCTCCAGCCGGGACAGGTCCCGGCCCGTCAACTGCTCGATTCGCCCGACTCGGTAGCGCAGCGTGTTGACGTGCAGGTGCAACCGCGTCGCACAGCGGGTCCAGGAACCGTCGCAGTCCAGGAACGCCTCCAGCGTCGGGATGAGCTCCGCGCGGTGGCGCCGGTCGTAGTCCCGCAGCGGGTCCAGCAGCCGGGCCGTGAACGCGCGGCGGACGTCGTCCGGGACGAACGGCAGCAGCAGCACGTGCGAGGCGAGCTCGTGGTGGCCCGCCGCACAGACCCGGCCCGGGCGCGCCGCGGCCACCCGGCGGGCGTGCCGGGCCTCCTCCAGCGCCCCGCGCAGCCCTTCGGCGGAGTGCACCGCGGCGCTGACGCCCAGAGTGAGCCGGCCGTCGTCGGACAGACCGGCCGCCAGGGGGTCCCGTACGGCCGCGAGCAGCTCGTCGGCGTGCAGAGCCGAGTCCGGACCCTTGTCCTCCCCGGCGTCCCCGGAGAGCGAGGGCAGCGGTACCAGGGCGATGGCCTCGTCACCCGCATGGGCCACCGCGATCCGGTCCGAGGGCTCGGGTCCCGGTACGGACGGGTCGACGAGGATCTCCTCCAGCAGCGACTGGGCCACCGGGCCGCCGGGGATGTCCCCGCCCTCCCAGTCCACCCGGGCCACGACGACCTGCCAATGCGGTGCGGCGCCCAGTCCGGGCAGCAGCACCGGGGCGGCGACCCTCAGACGGGCGGCGATCTCGGCGGGCGGGGCACCCGTCTGGACCAGTTCGAGGACCTCTTGTGCGAGGCGGCGGCGCACGGTGCGGGCCGCGTCGCGCCGGTCCCGCTCCACGGCGATCAGCTGGGTGACGCCCTGCAGCAGGTCGAGGCGCTCGGCGGGCCAGTCGCCCGCGTCCGCCTCGACCGCCAGCAGCCAGTCCGAGAGCACGGTCTCGCGCACGTCCCGGGCCCCTGGACCGGCCGCGCCGCGCCCGTGTCCCCTGATCGGGAAGAGGGAGTAGGTAATACCCTGGATGGAGATCCGATGCGGCCCCCTACGGCCCGTCCGGACCGCCGCAAGGTGCTCGCCCGCCAGTGCTGCGCACACGCCCGGCGCCAGCGGCTCACCCGCCCCGGCGATCTGCCGGCCGGTCGGGGACAGCACCCAGGCCCGGAGATCGAGGTCGGTGGTGAGCAGATCGAGCACCACGTCGGGGCCGCCGCCGGCCGGACCCGAGGTCATCAGCCGGCGGTGTCGGTCCACGACGGCCGCGAGGTCTCCGGCGCGCTCGCCCGAGACCTGCCGGACGACGTACTCGGTGATCGTGGCGAATGCAACGTCCTCGTTCACGGCGAACAGCGGCAGCCGGTTGCGCACGCAGGCCGAAACAAGATCGTCGGGAATGGCCTGCAGCTCCGCCTCGCCCGCGGCGAGCCCGGCGACGCCCGCGCTCGCCAGGATTCGTACGAATGGCTCGGAGTCGGCTGAATTTCGTCTCCAGGCCAGGCCGGTCAGGACGAGTTCGCCCCCCGACAGGTATCGGCTGGGATCCCGTAGGTCGGTCGTCATGACCCCGCGGACCGTCCGGTCGAGTTCACCCTCGCCGCCGAGCAGCCGCAGCCCCAGCGCCTCGGTTTCCAGCAGTGCGCGCAGCCGCATGATGTCGCCGCCGATCTGTCTCGAATGTTGCCGTTGGAAATCGGGCAGGTCGTCGCATCCTGCCTTTCATACGAATCTACAAGACGAGGGAGGCCGTCAGCCAACTCCTTCATGGTTTCAGTGACTGCACCGGGGGGCGAGCGGCTTGTGTACTGGGTCCACACCGCGTTAACAGCACGTGAACGACCAGTCGAGGGCTCTCAGGCCTCCTGGCTTGAAGTGAACGACACGATGAAGAAGAAGAGAGCCGCTCATGGACTTCCTTCGCCCCGCCAGCTGGGAGGAGGCGCTCGCCGCTAAGGCCGAGTTCCCCTCAGCTGTGCCGATTGCGGGTGGCACCGACGTGATGGTCGAGATCAACTTCGACCACCGGCGGCCGGAGTACCTCCTGGACCTGAACCGCATCGGTCTGCTGCGGGAATGGGAGGTCGGCGAGGACGTGGTTCGCCTGGGTGCCTCCGTCCCGTACACGCAGATCATGGAGAACCTCCGTACGGAGCTCCCGGGACTCGCGCTCGCCTCGCACACGGTCGCGTCCCCGCAGATCCGTAACCGCGGCGGTGTCGGCGGCAACCTCGGTTGCGCCTCGCCGGCCGGTGACTCCCACCCCGCGCTGCTCGCGGCGGGCGCCGAGGTCGAGGTGGAGTCCGTACGCGGCTCCCGCCTCATCCCGATCGACGAGTTCTACACGGGTGTGAAGCGCAACGCGCTCGCCGCCGACGAGCTCATCAAGACCGTTCACGTCAAGAAGGCGGACGGCCCCCAGCAGTACTCCAAGGTCGGATCCCGCAACGCGATGGTCATCGCGGTCTGCGCGTTCGGTCTGGCGCTGCACCCGCAGACCCGCACGGTCCGCACCGGAATCGGTTCGGCCGCGCCGACCCCGATCCGGGCGAAGGCCGCCGAGGAGTTCCTGAACGCCGCGCTCGAAGAGGGCGGCTTCTGGGAGTCCGGCAAGGTCATCACCCCGTCGATCGCCAAGCAGTTCGGTGACCTCGCCTCCGGCGCGGCCAACCCGATCGACGACGTCCGCGGCACGGCGAAGTACCGCCGTCACGCGGTCGGCATCATGGCTCGCCGCCAGCTCGTCTGGACCTGGGAGCAGTACCGCGGTACCGGAAACGGCCGCTCGCTTGAAGGGGCTGCGTAACATGCGCGTCAATTTCACGGTCAACGGCCGTCAGCAGGAAGCCGACGACGTGTGGGAGGGCGAGTCCCTTCTCTACGTCCTGCGTGAGCGCCTGGGCCTGCCGGGCTCCAAGAACGCCTGTGAGCAGGGCGAGTGCGGTTCCTGCACCGTCCGTCTCGACGGCGTACCGGTCTGTTCGTGTCTGGTCGCGGCCGGTCAGGTCGAGGGTCGCGAGGTCGTGACCGTCGAGGGCCTGGCGGAGTTCTCCAAGCAGCGCGACGAGCACGGCCACGGCGGTGCCTGCGGCACCGGCGGCGGCTGCGGCAGCAAGG
>NZ_JBSGZP010000637.1:0-4221 GCF_053611065.1 Streptomyces sp. NPDC054840 | reverse complement strand
GTGCTGGAGGCGCCCGTACGGGACCAGTGGAAGGTGATCGCCGAGCCGTCGAAGCCAACCCGGGCGTCGTACGCCTTCAAGTGCAGCGGCGGCTGCGGTACGTCGACGAGGAAGCGTGCGGACGGCTCGGCGGCATCCGGCCCGAGCCGGGACCGCAGCGCGTCGGCGAACGCGGCGGCGGCGGGCGCCTTGTCGCCGGGCAGGACCAGCCGGTACGGGTCGCGACCCACCTTGAGCTGCCCGGCGGCGGCCTCCATCAGCGGATCCGCGCCCGGCCGCGGCACGGCATGCAGGACCACCGTGTCCCGCTTGCCGCCGGTCACGGTCACGTTCACGGCGGACACCGCTTCGAGGGGAATCCGGCGCGAGCCGAGGGCGTGCCAGAGTCTTGGCAGCCTCGGCGTTCTGATCCCCCGTGCGAAGCGGATGAGCACCGAGTCCGATTCGAACTCCCAGACGGCATGATTTCCGGCCAGTACGTCACCCATGCGGCACATCGTAAACGGCGGGGCCCCCGCACGTCCCCCCGGTTGCGGTGGCCGATTTCCGCGCCTCTACGCGCGTCAGTCCTGCTCTGTCCCTGAAATCCCGCGCCGACACGCATCGTTCCCGGTCGCACAGACAACGGAACCGAACGCGCCGGTTCCGATCTTGGTGAAGTTGTCCATCGAGTCCGTACCTGGCGCGAAGTAACCGGTGTGGCTCCTGGCCCGGGCCGAGGACAGCAGCCGCGCGCCGAACGCCGGGGACACCGGATCGGCGCCGTGGCCGAGGCCGCCGACCTCCAGGTGCGGTACGTCCGCGATCCAGTCGCCCTCGTCGCGCGTCGCCCAGATCCGCGCCGAGGTGTGCAGCCCGGCGACGTTCTCCGCGCGCATCCCGGGGCTGCCCGCCACCACCACGTCGGTCACCCGGCGCGGCAGCTCGCTCGCCGCGACCCCGCAGACCACCGATCCGTAGCTGTGGCAGAACAGCGCCACACTCGCGTCCCCGGGCAGGGCCGCGGTCAGGGCCTTCAGGAGGACGGCGCCGTCGACGGCCATCCGGCCCGTGGCGGCGTCCACGCCGACCCCGGTGGGCGCGGTGTAGCCGGCCCAGGCGATGACCGCCGTCCGGCTGTCCGGCTCGGCCGCGCGCTGGGCCTGGTACAGGGACTTGGCCATGCCGACCGGGGAGGTGAGGCGGCGTTGGGTGCGCTCGAAGGTGAGTACGTCGGTGTCCACGCCCGGGACGATCACCGAGACCCGCTCGGCCTCGGAGAGGTCACCGAAGACCTCGGCCACGCGGCCGCCGCCGGTCGGGTCGAAGGCGAGGATCTGCCGGCCGGGCCCGGCGAGCGAGGCGAAGCGGTGGGAACGCCGGATGGCCGTCGACCGGTCGGCCGGCGTCAGCGCGACATCGCGGCTGCGGGCCTCCTCGACCCGGCGGGCCTGCTCCAGGCCCTGGAGGTTGGCCCGGTAGCGGACGGCGGCGGGGGCCCCGTCGAGGTTGCCCACGACGAGCGGGTAACCGTCGGCGAGCCGGGCGCGCTGGGCACCGTCGAGACCCGCGAAGAAACGGGCCACCGTTCGAGCGGGGGCGTCCGCGGGGGGCACCGGGCGGCCGTCGATCCGGGCCTTGGCCCAGGCACCGAGCGCGGCGACCCGCATCGGGGTGCCCTCTTCCGGCCGGTGAACGGCCGTCCAGCCGGTGGTCGCCAGCATGATGAAGACCACCGCCAGCGCGAGCAGGGCACGCAAGGCGGCAGGGCGCGGGTCGGCGCCGAGGGCGGTGGGGTGGGCAAGGCCGGGCACGTTCACTGTGACCAGCCTATGAGACGTCTTACGCCCCAGGCGTGCCGGGTGACCGGTCTCACGGCCGACCGTGGGACCGCGTGAGGCCCGAGCGGGCGACCCGCCGACGCGTCGGTGAAGGGGCCGGCGGAGGCCGGCGCGCTACGCGGACCCGCGCCAACTGGAGGTCAGCGCCGGGCCGATCCGGTCGAGGTACGTCTCCGTCAGCCTTCGGATCGACTCCACACCGGTGTCCTCGCCCTGCGCCCAGAGCCGCCCCGTGACGCGCATCACGCCGCAGAACGCGGCGACGGCGACCCGCGGCCTCGGATCGATGTCCACGTCCAGGCCTTCGCGGGCGCCGATCAGCCGGGAGATCCGTTCCTCCAGCTCCGTGGAGCGCCGCAGGTGCACGGCGAGCAGGGCGGGCGTGGACTCGATCAGCCGGTAGCTGCGCATGTACAGATCGACCGGGACCACCTCGGACAGCGCCACCTCGATGGTGTCCCAGGCCGCGAGCGCCGCGCCCCGCAGGGCCTCGAACGGGCCCTCGGCGGCCGGCCGGGCGTGCAGTTCGGCGACGAACCGCGACTCGACCAGCTCCTGGAGGGCGAAGACGACCTCCTCCTTGTTGGCGAAGTAGCGGAAGAAGGTGCGCTGGGACACGCGCACGGCGTCGGTGATCTCGTCGACGGTGGTGCGCTCGTACCCCTGGGAGAGGAACAGTCGGAGGGCGGCGCGCAGCAGGGCGTTCCGGGTGCGCCGTTTCTTGCGCTCGCGCAGTCCGGTCACCGGCGCGGCCGTCGCCGACCGCTCGTCGATCACCACCGCTGGCTCCCTTCTGACGCCGAGTGGGCGGTCAGCGTACCGGTGACCGAAGGGGTGCAGACCGCTGCGTGAGCCGTTCGCGGCGTGCCGTCCGAGGTCCTGCGAGCGCCCGCGGGAGCGTTCGCGCATGACACGTTCGGGTCGGGTCCGGCCGGGCCCGCACCCCGGCCGGGGCGGCCGCGGGCCCGGCCCGGCGGCTCCCTGAAGCGTCAACTCCGTACGTGCGAGAGCCCTGTCGGAGGGTTCCGCCGGGGCTGTCGCCTATCCGGGTGGACCCGCCCGGGGCCTCTTCCGTCCGGCTGTCCCCGCAGGTCAGCGTGGTGTCGGCGGAGCTCCGGAAACGGTCCGGGCGCCCGCCGTCCACAAGGAGTTGACCCGTCATGCGTACGTGTCGAACCAGCCGTGCCACCACGACCACCCTCGCCGCGACCGTCCTGGCCCTGACCGCCCTCATCCCGAGTACGGCCACCACGGCGCACGCCGCGGGCCCGCCGGCCCTCGGAGCCTGCGCGACCGGACAGCTGTGCCTGTGGGCGAAACCGGAGTTCAAGGGAGCGCGGCAGACGCATGAGCTCAGCAACCTGGACATCAACAGCTGCACCGCGCTGCCGGCCGGGACCAGCGCCCAGTCGCTCACCAACCGCACCGGGCGCCCGGTGACCACCTACCAGTCGGCCGAATGCGCCGAGACCGGCGAGTTCCAGACCTACCCGGGCGACGGCGTCTGGCTGCCCCAGTCGCCCTACCAGGTGCGGGCGTTCAAGGTGTGGGAGAGGTGACTTCCCGCTGCGCGGGGGCGTTCGGCGGGACGGCCCCGGCCCCGGCCCCGGCCGCAGCCACGGTCACGGCTGTGCTCGTGGCCGCGGCCGGCGTGCCGCCCAGCCGGGCGACCTCCCCGCGCAGCGCCCGTACCTCGTCCTGCAGTTCCCGGATGGCCGCCAGCTGGAGCATGTCCGCCCGGTCGTCGCGCTCGAAGCGGGAGATGAACCACGCGGCGATGTTGGCGGTCACCACACCGAGCAGGGCGATCCCGGACAGCATCAGACCGACGGCCAGGACCCGGCCGAGGCCGGTGGTGGGCGAGTGGTCCCCGTACCCGACCGTCGTCATCGTGGTGAAGGACCACCACACGGCGTCGCCCAGGTTCTTGATGTTCCCGTCGGGGGCGTCCCGCTCCACGCTGAGCACCGCCAGCGAGCCGAACATCAGCAGTCCCACCACGGCCCCGGCCACATACGTCGTCAGCTGGATCTGCGGAGCCATCCGGGCCCGCCGGCCCACCAGCATCAGGGTGGCGACCAGCCGCAGCAGGCGCAGCGGCTGCACGAGCGGCAGCACCACGGCGGCCAGGTCCAGCCAGTGGGTCCGGACGAAGTGCTTGCGGTCCGCCGTGAGGGCCAGCCGGACCAGGTAGTCGACGGCGAAGGCCCCCCACACCACCCATTCGACATAGGTGCAGGCACGGTGGACCTCCGCACGCGCGTCGGGGGCGACGATGGGCCCGGCGTACGCCACGGCGAAAGCAACGGCGAGCAGGAGCAGCGGGGTCTGGCTCCGCCGCTCCCACAGCAGCTTGCGGGAGGGTTCCTTCATGCCGAGCATCGTAAGGAATCCGTAAAGG
>NZ_JBSGZP010000636.1:0-4222 GCF_053611065.1 Streptomyces sp. NPDC054840 | reverse complement strand
GACATGAGCAGATGCTCCTCGGTCGGGTCAGGTCGGGTCGGGTCGGCGGCCGGTCGGCGTCGGGTCCGGCGGTGGGCGGTGTCCGGGCTGACGCCCGCAGACGTGCCGCCTGTCCGATGGTGTCGGACCGCATGGGCGACAACGTAGGGGCACTTGTGGCGCATTTGCAATCCTTTTGGGCTGATCTCCATGGCAGATGCCATGCTTCTTGGGGCATCTGCCAAAACTCATGCCGTCCCACCGCGCCCAGCTCGCTAGAGTCGGGTGCATGGCTGATGAGGTAACGGGAACGGGCACGGTACGGGTCGACGCGTGGATCTGGTCCGTGCGCCTGACCAAGACCCGCTCGATCGCGGCGACCGCCTGTCGGGCGGGCCACGTGAAGGTCAACGGGGAGCGCGCCAAGCCGGCGCAGCCCGTGCGCGCGGGGGACGAGGTACGGCTCTTCCACGCGGGGCGCGAGCGGATCGTCGTCGTCAAGCGGCCGGTGTCCAAGCGGGTCGGCGCCCCCATCGCCGCCGAATGTCTGATCGACAACAGCCCGCCGCCGCCCACGCCCGTGGAGGCCGCGGTGGTCGGCATCCGCGACCGGGGAGCGGGCCGCCCGACGAAGCGCGAGCGCCGCGAGATCGAAACCCTCCGCGGCCGGCCCTGAGGTCTGACTCGCCGTCCCCGGCGGGCGCACGACGACGGCTACGGCACCCCACCGCGTGGTCGCGACGCCCGCATACGACCGGTACGAGGACGCCCCTCCGCCGTGCGACGCACCGCATCCGACGCCGTGCGCTCTCCACCGGGGAGTACGGGACAGTCCCTCAGGCCTTGCGGTAGGTGTACGCCTCCGTGGCGGCCGCCGCGACCGTCACCAGGGGGGCTCCCGTGGACGCCGTGACCACGGCCACCACCGCACCCTCGACGAAAGGCGCGTCCAACAGGGCCGACCCCTGGGGGAGTCCGTCCTCCATCAGCAGGGCCTTCACCGTCAGCACCGAGCTGCCCAGGTCGGCCAGCAGGGCCACCCCGGCGCCCTGGTCCACCTCCCGGGCGGCCGCGACGATCCGCTCCGCGCTCGTGCCGAGCCCGCCGGCGGCCGTGCCGCCCGCCGCGGCCACCGGAGCCACGGGTCCGCCGGCCGCCAGCCCGCGCGCCAGCTCGGCCACCGCCTCCGCGACGCGCTCGCTGTGCGACACCAGCACGATGCCGACCAGGGCCGGGCCGGGTTCGGGCGCGGAGCCGGACTCCTGCCGCTCGGCCGTCACCGCGCACCCCCCGGCTCCGCCACGTCCGCCAGCGCCCCCAGCAACAGCGCCGACGAGGTCGCCCCCGGATCCTGGTGGCCGATGCTGCGCTCGCCCAGGTAGCTGGCCCGGCCCTTGCGCGCCCGCATCGGCACCGTCGCCAGCGCCCCGTTCTCCGCCGCGATGCCGGCCGCCCGGTACGACGTACCCAGCGCGGCCACCCCCGGCACCAGCGCGTCCAGCATCGTCTTGTCCCCCGGTGCCGCTCCGCCCAGCCGCGCCACCGCCCCGACCCCCTCGGACAGGGCCTCGCCCAGCTCCGCGTCGGACACCTCGGCCGACTCCCCGAGCGCCTTGCCCGTGCGCCGCAGCAGCGTCCCGTACAGCGGCCCCGAGGCCCCGCCGACCGTGGAGATCAGCGTCCTCCCGGCCAGCTGGAGCACCGCGCCCGGCGCCGCCGTCGGCTCTGCCTCCAGGGCGGCGAGCACGGCCGTGAAACCCCGCAGCAGATTGCTCCCGTGGTCGGCGTCCCCGATGGGGGAGTCGAGCTCGGTCAGCCGGTCCGCCTCCCGCTCCACCGCGGCCGCGGCGGCCGCCATCCAGCTCCGGAAGAACTCTGCGTCAAGCACCGGATCTCCTCGCCTCGCAGCCGTCTGGCAGGTCCCACCGCCACCCTACGTTCACAGACCCCAGCGCAGCGCCGCGGTCCGCACGGGCGCGTCCCACAGCCGCAGCAGCTCCTCGTCGGCCCGGCACAGCGTCACCGAACACCCCGCCATGTCCAGCGACGTGACGTAGTTGCCGACGAGGGCCCGCGCCACCGGCACACCGCGCTCGCCCAGCACCCGCGCCACCTCCGCGTGGAACCCGTAGAGCTCCAGCAGCGGTGTCGCCCCCATCCCGTTGACCAGTGCCAGCACCGGACCGTCGGCCGGCCCGATCTGCGCCAGCTCCTCCAGTACGGCGCCCACCGCGACGTCCGCGATCTCCCGCGCCGGCATCATCGGGCGCCGCTCCCGGCCCGGTTCGCCGTGGATGCCGATGCCCAACTCCAGTTCCCCGTCCGGCAGGTCGAAGGTCGGACCGCCCTTCGCGGGCGTGGTGCACGCGCTCAGCGCCACCCCGAAGCTCCGCGAGCACTCGTCGACCCGCCGGGCGAGCGCGGCCACCCGTTCCAGCGGCGCCCCCTCCTCGGCGGCCGCCCCCGCGATCTTCTCGACGAACAGGGTGGCCCCGGTACCGCGACGCCCGGCGGTGAACAGGCTGTCGCTCACCGCGACATCGTCGTCGACCAGGACGCGCTCGATCCGCAGGCCGTCCTCCTCGGCGAGCTCGGCGGCCATCTCGAAGTTCAGCACGTCCCCGGTGTAGTTCTTGACGACGAACAGCACCCCCTGGCCGGAGTCCACCGCCGCGGCCGCCCGCACCATCTGGTCGGGCACCGGCGAGGTGAACACCTCCCCGGGACACGCGGCCGACAGCATCCCGTACCCCACGAACCCGGCGTGCAGCGGCTCGTGCCCGGACCCGCCCCCCGACACCACCCCCACCCGCCCGCCGGCCTGCGCGTCCCGCCGTAGGACGACCCGCCGCTCCACGTCGACGTCCAGCTCGGGATGGGCGGCCGCCATCCCCCGCAGGGCGTCGGTGACCACGGTCTGCGGACTGTTGATCAGCATCCTCATGCCACTCCATCCGGTCTTTCGGCGGGTGTTCGGCCAGGCCGTCTCTTTCGGATCTTGTCGGCCGAGCCTGCGGCGTCCGGTGCCGTGCCCGACAACGCGGCCGGGTGCGGTGCCGGACGTCGCGGGCCCGGCGGGATCCGAAGAGACGGCCTACTGGGACCACCGGCGGACCCTCGCGGGCGATCCGTCCGTCGCCACGATACGAGGCCGGGCGGCTCACGGGGAGGAAGCCGTGGCACGAACCCGAGCCGGCTCAGCCGCCGTCGAAGGGCCAGGACCGGATGTCGCGGTAGTGGATGGGGCCCGGGCCGCGACCGGTGTTGCTTCCGACGAGGTGGAGGCGGCGTGTTTCCCACGGGCGGCCGGTGAACGCGTCGAGTCCGGTGGCCGCCTCCACCGCGCTGGTGGTGTCGTGGCGGCGGGAGCGCGCCAGGGTCAGATGGGGCCGCAGCGGTCGGCCGTGGAAGGGGATGCCGCAGTCGGTGACCGCCGCGCGCACCTCGGCGGCGAGGAGGTGCAGTCCGTCGAGGTCTCCGGCGATCCCCGTCCACAGGACCCGCCCGTCGAAGTGCCCGCCGCCGCTTAGCGCGAGCCGCAGGGGCCGCCGGGTCCCGGCGAGCTCCGCGAGCGGCGGCCGCAGGAGTCCGACGGCGGTGACCGGGAGTTCGCCGAGGAATGCCAGGGTGATGTGCCAGTCCTCGATACGGTTCCAGCGGATGCGCGGGTACGCGGCGTAGGCGGGCCGCAGCCGCCGCTCCAGCTCTTCCTTCGCCTCGTCGGGCGGGGCCAGGGCTATGAACACGCGGACGGTCGCCGCCTCGGTCTCTTCACTCACGAGGGTCTTCGTATCCTGTCGGGACACCTTCCGTCATCTTTCGCCCGCCGCTCAGCGCGACCGGCCAGGCGTTTCTCCGGGCCAGCGGGGGTGGTGCCGGTCGATGACGTAGTGATGCCCGTGTCGCCAGCCGCCCGTGCCCGGGCGGGCGTCGGCGAGGTGCGGGTGACCGGGCGGCAGGTCCGGGTGTACGTGGTCCAGCCGGTCCGGGTCCCGGGCCGGCCAGATCACCGCCGCGGCCGTGGCGGCGCCCAGGGAGACGGCGCCGAGGACCAGGACGGTGAGCGGCAGCCCCGCCCCCGCGGCGAGCCACCCGGCCAGCGGGTAGGTGAGCAGCCAGCAGCCGTGGGAGAGGGAGAACCGGGCGGCGAACGCGGCGGGCAGGTCCGCGTCGGCGGTGGAGCGGCGGATCACACGGCCCCCCGGAGTCAGGACGGCGGAGCAGGCGGCGCCGATCGTGGCCC
>NZ_JBSGZP010000635.1:0-4230 GCF_053611065.1 Streptomyces sp. NPDC054840 | reverse complement strand
CGCCTCGGCGTCCCAGACCAGCAGTTCGCCATCGAGGACCAGGCCGTGCGGCAACTGCCGCTCGGCTGCGGTCATCAAGTCCGAGAACCGGTCCTGCACCAGCGATCCGCGGCGGGTCGGCACGAACGGCTGGTTGGTCTGTGGGTCAGACCGGCCGGAGGAGCACTCTCAGATCCTCGCAGTTGGTCTGGGGCCGGTAGGGCCGGGTTCGTTTGTGGGTGATCCCGGCCGCCGCCAGGCTGTCACGCCAGTCGCGTGAGTGGTAGCAGGAGCCGTTGTCGGTCAGAACCCGTTCGACGGTGATCCCAGCGCCGGTGAAGAAGGCGTGGGCCGTTGCCAGAAGGCGGTGGCGGTCTCCTTCTTCTCGTCCGCGTGGATCTCGCTGTAGGCGAGGCGGGAGTGGTCGTCGACGGCGGTATGCAGGTAGCTGTAGCCGGCGTTCCTGCGGGTCTTGCGGCCCGCTTGCCGGCCCAGGACCTAGTGTCCGCCGCCGTCGGGGATGTTGCCGAGCTTCTTGATGTCGACGTGCACGAGCTCGCCGGGTTTCTCGCGTTCGTAGCGGCGTATGACGTGCCCGGTCGCGCGGTCGAGGTGGGGCAGGGGGGCCAGCCGATAGCGGGTCAGGACGCGGTGGACGGTCGAGGGGACCAGGCCGAGCAGGTGGGCGATACGGGCCGGTCCCCAGCGGCGCAGGAGGCGGACCTTGATGATCCGGCGTTCGGTCCGGGTCGGTGTCCGGCGCGGCGTGTGATGGGGACGGCTGGAGCGGTCACCCATGCCCGCTTCGCCAGGGCGCGGGACCGGTCGGCCCATCGCTGGGCGGTGGTCGGTGAGACCTGGAAGCGTTCGGCGGCCCGGCGCAGGGGCCAGCCGTCCTCGACCAAACAGCAGGCCAGACGCAGTCGGCCGGTCTCGGTCAGGGGTGCATTACGGTGGGACACGAGGGCCTTTCGGTCAGGTGTAGACGTGGTAATCCACACCGAACCGGAAGGCCCTCACCTGTTCAAGGGGTGTGACCCAGATACGGCAGAAACCCGCCAGAATTTGATCTTGGGTTGAGCCGGTGGTTTACCACGTCATGCGTTGGGCTGTCGTGGCTACGGGCCTTCTGCCTCGCGGCATGATCTCGGGCGGCACGATGTGGCGCGGGTGCCTGGAACGTCGTTGGCTGCCGGATCTTGCGGAGCGTGGGGATGACTTCGATCGAGCGGACTGCGTATCCGCGGTTCAAGCGGCCGGTCAGTGCGCATGAGCTGCATCTGTTCTTCGCGCCGACGCGGTAGGAGGCGGCGGAGCGGATGGAGATCAGCTGGCCCTGCTGCTGGCGTTGAAGTCGTACCAGCGGATGGGCCGGTTCCCGAGGCCGGAGGAGTATCCGGAGGCGGTGGTCAATTTCGTGCGCCGCGCGGTGGAGCTGCCGGAGGCTACGCCGGTTATGGAGGGTGGCCGTACGGCGGTGCGGAAGCGGCGGGTGGTGCATTCGTCGACCCTTGACGGCGGCCTCGGTCTCCTGTCCCAGACCCGGGTGCAAAGCAGGCGTCTCAGCCCTCGGCGGGGGCGGCGGGCTGGTCTGCTTGCCGGGAATCGGATCGCCATCAACGGGGTTGGTGGGGGATGAGCCGTTAATTGGAGGAACATGCGAGCGATTCAGGTGTACGAAGTGGGCGGTCCCGAGGTGCTGCAGGAGGCCAAGGTGGACCAGCCGCGGCCGGGTCCGGGCGAGGCGATCGTGGAGGTCGCCGCATCCGGGGTCAACTTCCTCGACGTCTACCACCGCGAAGGCCGGTACAGCCTCCCGCTGCCCTTCACCCCGGGCACTGAGGGCGCCGGCACGGTCGTCGAAGTTGGACCCGGCGTCGCTGACGTCGCAGTCGGGGACCGGGTCGGTTGGGTGGAGATTCCCGGCACGTATGCCGAGCGCGCCGTCGTGGACTCCTCCCGGCTGGTGCCGCTGCCCGACGATATCGGCTTCGAGACAGCCGCCGCCGTGCTCCTCCAAGGCATGACCGCGCACTATCTCGTCAAGGACGCCTACCCGGTTCAGGGGGGCGACACGGTGCTCGTGCATGCGGCTGCTGGTGGCATGGGGCTGCTTTTGACCCAGCTCATCACCCATCTCGGCGGCAGGGTGATCGGCACGACGTCGACCACGGCGAAGGCCGAGCTGGCGAAGCGTGCCGGGGCCGCTGAGGTGATCCTTTCCTCCGCAGTCGACGATCTCGCAGCCGAGGTGAGGCGGCTCAGCGGCGGTCAGGGACTGCCGGTTGTCTTCGACGGCGTCGGCGCGCACACCTTCGATGCGAGCCTCGCCAGCCTGCGAACCCGCGGCCATCTCGTGCTCTTCGGCGCGGCAAGTGGTGCCGTGCCGCCGTTTGATCCGATTCGGCTCGCCCACGGCGGTTCGCTGACCCTGATCCGGCCCAGCCTCGGGGACTTCATCGCCGATCGGTCCGAACTGCTCCGACGGGCCGCCGATGTGTTCGAGTGGGTGCGCTCCAAGGCGCTTGAGGTCACCGTAACGGGCCGCTACGCATTGTCCGAGGCCGCCCAGGCCCACAGCGATCTGGAGGCTCGGCGTACCACCGGCAAGCTGCTCGTCATACCCGATGCGGCCGCTATTGGACGCCGCGAGGAGACGCAGAGCTGATCGCGGGTGACGAGGTCGGGGATCTTGGAGACTGAGATGTCGAGGGCATGGCCGACCGTCATCGCCAAGATCCGCGACAGCGTCAGGCACTCAGCAGGCCAAGATCAAGTTCTGGCGGGTTTCTGGCGTATCTGGGTCACACCCCTTCAAGATCCCTCAGCCGAGACCTGGCTCACCCGTCCACAACCTCCCGGGACCTCACGCCTAGTGTCCTGCGCCGGAGATCCGTCGGCGGAAGCGGGCGAGGGAATCGAGGATTTCCTCGGCTGTCTTGGTCCAGATGAACGGCTTTGGGTCTTCGTTCCAGTTCTTGACCCACTTGCGGATGTCGGCTTCGAGGGCCTGGACGTTCTTGTGTGCGCCACGGCGGATCATCTGGTCGGCCAGGAAGCCGAACCACCGCTCGACCTGGTTGATCCATGAGGAGCCGGTCGGGGTGAAGTGCAGCTGGAACCGGGGGTGCTTGCCCAGCCACGTCCTGATCGCCGGGGTCTTGTGGGTGCCGTACTCGTCCACGATCAGGTGGACCTGCAGATGCGCGGGAACCTCCTTGTCGATCCTGATCAGGAACTTCTTGAACTCCGCTGCCCGGTGTCGGCCGTGCAGTGCGCTGATGACCTCGCCGGTGGCGACATCGAACGCGGCGAACAGGGTGGTCAGGCCGTTGCGGACGTAGTCGTGGGTCCGCCGCTCGGGCATGCCGGGCATCACCGGCAGGACCGGCTGGGACCGGTCCAGGGCCCGGATCTGGGACTTCTCGTCCACCGAGAGCACCACCGCGCCCTCGGGCGGGTTGAAGGACAAGCCGACGACGTCGTAGACCTTCTCCACGAACAACGGGTCCGTCGACAGCTTGAAGGTGTCGGTCAGATGCGGCTTGATCTGGAACTTCCGCCAGATCCGGCCCACGGTGGACTTCGACAGGCCGCTGCGGTCCGCCATCGACTTGCGAGACCAGTGGGTGGCGTTCTTCGGGAGTTCCTCCAGCGTCGTGACCACGACCGACTCCACCTGGTCGACAGTGATGGTGGGCGGCCGGCCCGGCCGGGGCTCGTCCACCAGCCCGTCCAGCCGCTCAGCGAGGAACCGACGACGCCACTTGCGGACCGTGTCCGCGGTCACCCGCAGATCCCGGGCGACCGCGACGATCGGCGGCACCTCCTGCCCCGCGCACGCCAGCACAATACGTGCGCGCAGGGCCAGGGCCTGGGCCGACGTCGCACGACGCGTCCACCGCTCCAACACCGCCCGCTCATCAGCAGAGAGCAGCAACGGCTCCAGCTTCGGGCCCCGACGAGGAACAGACGCACCAGCAGCAGAAGTCACACAACAACTAACGATCAACTACTGGCGCAGGACACTAGGGCGCGTATTTTGTTGTGATCAATCTGCGGGAATCGCCCTCACGGCGGGTTCTGATCCGGTAGATCGTTCTGTGTGACGCGAGTGCAACTGACGGATGAAGAGTGGGAGTTCATCGAGCCGTTTCTGCCGATCGGCGAGTACGGCCCGTACCCGGAACGGCTGCGGCAGCAGTTCGAGGGCGTGATCTGGCGGTTCCGGACGGGCGGGCAGTGGCGGGA
>NZ_JBSGZP010000634.1:0-4233 GCF_053611065.1 Streptomyces sp. NPDC054840 | reverse complement strand
CGTCCCGTTCGCGGGCGGGCGGCGGGGTGGTGTCGGCGCCGCCCGCCAGGACCCGGCCGAGGAAACGCTTCCTCGACGCGGCGACCAGCAGCGGGAAGCCGAGCGCGCGCAGCTCGGGCAGGTGGGCGACGAGGGCCAGGTCGTGCTCGGCGTTCTTGGCGAAGCCGAGCCCGGGGTCCACGACGATCCGCTCGGGGGCGATCCCGCCGGCCACGACCGCGTCGATCCGGGCCCGCAGCTCGGCGGTGACCTCGGCGACCACGTCGTCGTAGACGGCGAGGCTGTTCATGCCGGCGCTGAAGCCGCGCCAGTGCATGACCACGAAGGGCACCTCGGCGGCGGCGACGGCCGGGATCATCCCGGGGTCGGCCAGGCCGCCGCTGACGTCGTTGACCAGGGCCGCGCCGGCTTCGACGGCCCGGGCGGCGACGACGGCGCGCATGGTGTCGACGGAGACGGTGACGCCTTCGGAGGCCAGGCCGCGGACCACGGGGACGACGCGGCGCAGCTCCTCCTCCTCGTCGACGCGGGAGGCGCCGGGGCGGGTCGACTCGCCGCCGACGTCCACGAGGTCGGCGCCGTGCTCCACGAGGTCGAGGCCCCGCTTGACCGCGGCGGTCGTGTCGAACCAGCGGCCGCCGTCGGAGAAGGAGTCGGGGGTGACGTTGACGACACCCATGACCGCGCAGCGGTCCCAGTCCGGCAGACCTGCGACCCGGCCCCTGCCGGTGGCTCCGCGCTTCGTGTTCATAGGTCCCAGGGTAGGGCTGACCTGGATACGGCAGGGCCCCGGCGCCCTGCCCGCGCCGGGCGGTGCGAAGGTGCCGGGGCCCGTACCGGGTCGACGTGCGGGGACTGCCCCAAAACCGCGGGCGGGCTCCCGGCCGGCGGTCCGGCCCGAGGACCCCGACCGCCGGAGGGCGCCGCGCCGGGCGACCCGGAGCCTGCCGGGCCCGCGCCCTCAGGCCGGCCTCCCACGCACCGCAACGGCACCGCACGCACCGCAACGGCACCGCATGCCCCGCACGGCACCGCATGCCCCGCACGGCACCGCATGCCCCGCACGGCACCACGTGCCCGGCGAGGGCTACGCGGCCTGGACCTCGCGTTCCGGCTGCTTGGGCACGGTCGTCATGTGGGTGTGCGTGCAGGTGCGCACCGGCTTGGGACGGCGGCGGCTGGCGAAGAGCCTCGGCAGGGCCAGCGTCACGAAGCCCTCGGCCTGCATCGCGGCGAAGCCGATGCGGGGCAGGTCGCGGGTGGTGCGGAAGACCACGAAGCGGGGCTCCCAGCGGGGGCGGAACTTCGCGTTGAACTTGTAGAGCGACTCGATCTGGAACCAGCGGGAGAGGAAGACCAGCAGGCCCCGCCACATCCGCAGGACCGGGCCGGCGCCGATCTTCTCGCCGCGGGCGAGCGCCGAGCGGAACATCGCGAAGTTCAGAGAGACCTTTTCGATCTTCAGGGCGGGTGCGGCCTCCAGGGAGGCGACGATCAGCAGTTCGTTCATGCCGGGGTCGGCGGCGCGGTCGCGGCGCATCAGCTCCAGCGACATGCCGTCCTTGCCCCACGGGACGAAGTGCAGGACGGCCTTCAGGTCGCCGAAGGGGCTGGTGTCGCCCTCCTCCACGCGGTGCGCGGTGGCGATGAAGCAGTCCCCGTCGCCCGGGTCGCCGACGCGGCCCAGGGCCATGGAGAAGCCGCGTTCGGTGTCGGTGCCGCGCCACGCCTCGGCGGCGCCGCGCACCTGCTCCAGCTCCTCCTCGGTGAGTTCGCTGACCCGGCGGACCTTGGTGGTGTAGCCGTTGCGCTCGATGCGCTTCACCATCTGGCGGACATTGCGCATGGCGCGGCCCGAGAGGGAGAAGTCTTTGACATCGACAATCGCCTCGTCACCCAGCTCCAGGGCGTCCAGACCGGTCTCGCGGGTCCAGACTTCGCCGCCGGTCTCGCTGCAGCCCATGACGGCCGGGGTCCAGGAGTGGGCCTTGGCCTCCTCCATGAACCGCTCGATCGCGCCGGGCCAGGCCTCGACGTCGCCGATGGGGTCGCCGGACGCGAGCATCACACCGGAGACGACGCGGTAGGTGACGGCGGCCTTGCCGCTGGGGGAGAAGACGACGGCCTTGTCGCGGCGGAGCGCGAAGTGGCCGAGCGAGTCGCGGCCGCCGTGCTTGGTGAGCAGCTCGCGCAGCTTGCCCTCGTCGTCGGCGGTGAGCCGGGCGGCCGGGTGTTCGGGGCGGAAGGCCAGGTAGACGGTGGTGAGGGCGGTCAGCATGCCGAGGGCGCCAAGGGAGTACCCGACGGTCCAGGAGACCTGGCCCGCGTAGTCGACGGGGCCCTCGAAGCCGAACAGGCCGTAGACGACGTGCGTGATCTGCTCGTAGAGGCCCGGGTTGCCGACGACCCGGTTCGGGTGGACGTTGACGATGAGCAGGCCGAGCCCGATGGAGCCGGCGCTCATCAGTACGAAGTTGGCGAGGGCCTTCCAGCGGCTGCGCGGGTCGGGCAGCGCCTTGAATTCACTCTGGTGGCGCAGCAGCAGCGCGAAGAGCACCGCCGCGATGATCACGCCGGGGATCGAGTGCCGGTAGAGGAACTGCGCCACGGCACCGGCCGGCAGCAGTACGACCGCCGCCCGCCAGGCCCGGCGCTTGCGGCGCTTGAGGCCGTGCGCGAGCAGCAGGAGCAGTACGCCCGCGCTGATGGCGAGGGCCGCCGCGAAGGGGCCGAACACCGGCAGCACCTCGGCCACCGCGTGGATCCGGCTGTGCCGGAATCGCGGGAACACCCCTGCCGCGATGTCCAGAAGGCCGACGATCATGACGGCCGTACCTACCAGGCCGGGCACCGACTCCGGCTGTGGGCCTCGGAGGAATCGGCGGACCCCGCTCGGAACCTGTCCCGACTTATCGCCATCTATCCTGCTAGACATCGCTTCCCGTTGCTCCGCGAGAGATCAAGTGGCCGAAGGCCGCGACAGCCTCCGGTGTGTGGTGCGTCCCTTAGGACGACATCGAGGAGGAGCGGGTTCACTCTTTCGTCGGAAAAAAACAGTCCTGCCACCAGAAAGTCGACTGACTGCTCATGGGTCTCACCAGTAATACGGTTCTGGCGCTGGCCATCCTCGCCGGTGTGCTGCTCTTCGCGGCCACGGTGTGGTTCTGGCCGAAGCTCTCGGGCCGCACCTGGCGCGCGTTCGCCGGCCGCATCGGGCTGCTGCTGGCGACCCAGCTCGCGCTGTTCTCGGCTGTGGGGCTGGCGGCTAACAAGTCGTTCCTCTTCTACGGTTCCTGGGCCGACCTGCTCGGTCAGGAGACGTCCATGGGCAAGGTCGTCGACCACTCGATGAGCAGCAAGGACATCAAGGTCGTCGACAAGCAGAAGCTGGACGTACCCGGTGGCGCCAAGCCCCAGGTCGGTGGTCAGATCCTGAAGGTTGCCATATCCGGGCAGAAGTCGAAGATAACGAGCCCCGGCTACGTCTGGCTCCCGCCGGAGTACTTCCAGCCCCAGCACAAGGACCGGAACTTCCCCGCGTCCATCGTCCTGACGGGCTATCCGGGCACCGCCGAGAACCTCATCAAGGGGCTCGACTACCCGATGAAGGCCTTCAGCCTGTCCAAGTCGGGCAAGATGAAGCCGATGATCCTGGTCATGCTGCGCCCGACCGTGGCGCCGCCGCGTGACACCGAGTGCGTCGATATACCCGGCGGCCCGCAGACCGAGACCTTCTTCGGCGAGGACCTCCCGCAGGCCATCACGGACACCTTCCGGGTCGGCAAGGAGCCGCAGAACATGGGCTTCATCGGCAATTCCACGGGCGGTTACTGCGCTCTGAAGATCGCCGCGCACTACCCGCAGACCTTCGGCGCCGCCGCGGGTCTGTCCGCGTACTACGAGGCCCCGGACGACCCGACGACCGGTGATCTGTTCCACGGGGACGAGAAGCTGAAGAAGCGTGCGGACGTGCTGCACAGCATCGAGCACAAGAAGCCGACCGGAACGTCCTTCCTCGTGACCAGCAGCGAGAAGGGCGAGCCGAACCTCGCCGACACCAGGAAGTTCATCAAGAAGGTGCAGGGCCCGGACCGGGTCTCCTCCATCATCCTCGACAGCGGTGGCCACAACTTCAACACGTGGCGACGTGAGATCCCGCCGATGCTGATGTGGATGAGCGGCCGGATCGAGGCCTGATCCGCCGCACGCCGGCATCCGGCGCCGCCGTACCTC
>NZ_JBSGZP010000633.1:0-4235 GCF_053611065.1 Streptomyces sp. NPDC054840 | reverse complement strand
CGGGTGCCGTACGGATCCGGGCGGCAGCCCGTCGCGCGGGCGAGCCTGCCGCATGACGCCAGGGGGAAGGGCGGCATGCGGCGGGGCCCGCTCTGGAAGCGCCCCACCCGCAAGGTGTTCGCTTCCATGTCCACGCGTCTGACCGGACTGTCCTCCTTCAAACGCGTCTCTCCTCAAAAAATCTGAGGAGGCGTCAATCAAGACGTGCGCGCGCGAGCAGCGATCCGGGCACGGAGTCACTCCACTACCGTTCAGCCCGGCCGACCCGGGGCGGCGTCCTGCCGCGTATGTCCTGTGGGGATGAGGGTGGTGAGAATGTCGACGGCGCCGCCTTCGTGGTCGCTGCCGGAGGTGCCGCTTCCGCTCTGGACGTTGGCGGTTCGGTCGACTTCGAGGACGGAGTCGGCGTGGGAGTTGTCGATGACGGTGATCAGGCTTCCCTCAGCGGCGGCGGGGGTGGCGCCACCGCAGATGAGGGTGACCGCGAGGCAGGCAGCGGCCCGTACGCGTGCGCCGGTCACACCCCGGCGCTCTCGCGCGCAACAGGGATGGACCGGTGGCGGGCGATGTTCCTGGTCAGGAGCCGGGTGGACTCGCCCACCCCGATCTCGCCGTTCTCGTCGGCGGGCAGCCGACCGTCGGCGAGCCGCAGTTCGGCCAGTGCGGTGTCCATGGCGCGGTGAGCGGCGAAGAGGCAGGGGGTGCTGTAGATCGCGACGTCGACGCCGAGCTCGGACAGTTCACTCAGGGACAACCGGGGGGATTTGCCTCCGGCGATCTGGTTGAACAGCAGCGGCGTGGTGCCGACGACTTCACGGATCCGCTGGATCCACTCGACGCTGCGGACACCGTCGACCAGGACGACGTCGGCGTCCGTCGCGGCCAGAGCCTCGGCGCGGCGCAGTACGTCAGCCTCCTCGGTGGCATCCGTTCGAGCGACGACCAGCATGTCCGTGCGGGTCTCCAGTACCGCCTCCAGCTTGTCCAAGTACTCGGTGAGCGGCAGGATCTGCTTGCCGTCGGCGTGCCCGCACCGGCGTGGGCGCTTCTGGTCCTCGAGGATGATCCCGGAGGCGCCGAGGCGCTCCAGGGCCTCCGTCATGTGGCAGGCGACCTCCACGTCGACGTAGCCGTCGTCGATGTCCACGAGCAGGTGGTGCTGGGGGAAGGCGCCCCGCAGCCGCTGGACGAAGGCGAGCATGTCCGGCCAGGCGATGAACCCGATGTCGGGCAGGCCGTAGTGAGAGGCCGCGAACCCGAATCCGGAGACGAACATCCCGTCGTAGTGCCCGGCGGCCACTGAGGCCGAGTACATGTCGTACACGCCGATCAACGGCGTGGTGCCCGGTCCGGCGATCTGGTCCCGCAGTCTGTTCCCGTAACTCATCGTCAGCTCCTTCAAGACGGGGTGCATTACGCACATATGGGGGGAAGGGTGTGCCGCGACACTGCAGCGGTTTACCCAAAACTGATCATTTCCGGGCCATCTCTAAATCCACGCATGACTCAGTCTTTGCTCACTCCAACGGCGCACACCGTTCACCACAGAAACGTCACTGGTCACGGGCTTGTGGTTGACCCCCGTAGGGGCATCCGTGAGCCGGTGGCCTGGGAGCTGCACCGGATCCGGTACGGGCGTGAGGTGGGCGGGCGCCCATGGCCGTCAGCAGCGCTGTTACGGCCGGCCATGCCGACTGCCGCGTCGGCGGCGGATTTCAGCGGTCACAGCCGATGTCGAGGAAGGACACGAGGAAGCCGACAGGGCGGTCGCCGTCCAAGACGAGGCGGGGCGGCGCGTAGCGCGTCACGCGTGACGTTCTGCAGCCCCAGCCTGGCGGTGCCCTCGGTCAAGGCCCCTTCAGGCTTGTTGCGTCTTTGCGTCCGCCGGCGCTTGCGGCCGCCACAGTTCCGTAGCCGCGCTCTCCCAGGGCGGGGGCGTCCGCGACTCCGTCCACGCGGCCAGATCGTCGACGTCTACGCAGACGATGCCGCAGGCGGCGGCGTACTCCTCGGCCGGAACGGTGAAGGAACTGGTGGTCACCACAACGGCCACATCGGCCTCATGGATGGCGAAACAGGTGCCGCCGAAGCGTTGCAGGTCCTGCGAGCCGACCCGGTTGCCTTCGCCGTAGTGCTTGCACTGGACGACGACGCGCAGGCCGTCCGCCGTCACCGCGATCACGTCGGCGCCCAAATCGCCGGCTCCGCCCACGACTTCCACTTGGAGGCAACCGTCGCGGGCGCACAACGCGGCGATCGTGTGCTCGAAGCCGTCGGCGTCCACCGCCGCGTGATCCAGGGCTCCGGGCCCCACCTCGGGCACCTCGGTCGGATCCGCCACCGGCTCGGCAGCAGCAGGCGAAAGGAGGAGAGACGTCGCAGCCGGCCGATCTGCGGGCGGCGGGCACGCGGGGCTCTCCGGATCCGTGGTCGCCGCGGAGGCCGTCTCCGGGTACGCAGGGACGCGGCGCCGGAAGGGTGCCAGGCTCCACCGGGCCAGCGCCACCCCGGCCCCCAGGACGATCACCATCGCGATAGGCATCACGGGTATGCCGCCACCCGTCCCGGTCGTCGTCCGCACGAACACAGCCGCTCCGCCCAGGCAGATGCCCACGAGCCCGACCGCCAGCAGGACGTCCCGCCCCACGGACCCGGCACCGTCGCCCGCGCCGTCCCGACGGCCTCCCGATGTCACCATCCAGGACCCCTCCCTCACTCGTTCGCCGGGGGTGGACCCCGTACGTCTCCTCGTCTGATCGCGAATCCCGGATCCAAACGGCCCCGTCGGCGCGGCGCGGGGCGAAGGCCGCCCGCCGGGGCTCGGTGGAGACCGCCGGGGAGTTCCGGCACCGCACCGTCCCCCGGACAGCGGCTCCCGCCGTGGACCACACGGACTTCCTCGACCGGCTTCGCGGTGCCGGGCTGTGCGCGCCGACGTGACACTCCCACCGAGCGGCCTGTTGACGGCCACTCAAAGCACCTGCTCAGAGCGGGTTTCCCGAAGGTTTCCCGTTTCCCGTTTTCAGTGGGCGACCCGCGCTTCCTCGACACGGAGGGGTGGCGGGGCACAGTCTCGGAGTGCCCGATGGACGGCCGGCTCGTGCTCGCTTACGACGAGCACGCCGCTGATACGACGACGAGCACGACGACCCGCGGGACACCGCGTGGCGGGACGGGGACCGGAATGGCGATGCGGAGAAAAGTGGCGGTGGCGGTGGCGGCGTTCACCCTCGTGGCCACATGGGGAGGTGCCGGCAGCGCAACAGCGCTCGCGGCGGCCATGACACCGACGGCGGAGGCGTGCGGAGTGCTCGCTCCCGGCGCCTCCGCGGCGGCGGAGAAGGCCGTGGCAGCCGCGTGCGAACAGATCGGGGTCTGGTACACCTGGGGCGGCGGCCACGGGCAACAGCCAGGGCCGACCTACGGTCAGGTCGACCCGAGCGACCCCGACAGCGCACACGACCCCGAGCGGCTGGGCTTCGACTGCTCCGGCCTGGTCCGGTACGCCTACGCCCGCGCGGTCGGCGGCGACCCGCTGTCCGGCAACGCGTACCACCAGTTCCATTCGCCGCACGTGAAGCAGCGTTTCACGGCCGCCCAGGGGACCGGGCCACTGCTTCCGGGGGACCTGCTCGCATGGGGGTCGGGGGGCTCCATCCATCACATCGCGATCTACCTGGGCGCGGGGAAGATGGTCGAGGCGCGGGAATCAGGCACCCGGATCACTGTCAGCGACGTTCGGCTGGGCGGGGACTACGCGGGAGCGGTCCGCATCGCGCCGACGACGGCACCCGGCACGTTCAGCACCTGGGGCACGGATGTGTGGACCCATAAGGAGCCGTCCACCACGAGCCCGCGGGCACACCGGTTTCCCGGCCCGACCACGGTGCGCGTCGAGTGCCAGAAGCACGCCGAACCGGTGACGGCGGAGGGCTACACCAACGACGCCTGGTCCTACCTGCCCGAGTACGGGGCGTGGATCACCAACATCTACCTCAAGGGCCCCGCCTGGCTGGACGGCGTACCTACCTGCCCCTGAGCACCCGCACCACCTCGCACCACCCGCACCACCGACCACTCACCACCCATCACCCGGCCCCCACAGGGAGCCCTTTCGAGGAGGAAGCATGTCCGCACGCAAGAAGATCGTCATCGCTCTCGCCACCGCCGCACTGGCCGGCGGTATGGCCACCGTGACCGGCCCGGCCCAGGCGACGCCCGCCACGGGGAAGAGC
>NZ_JBSGZP010000632.1:0-4238 GCF_053611065.1 Streptomyces sp. NPDC054840 | reverse complement strand
CTCCCCGTACGTGGGTTACGTGGGTCCGCCACCGGACGCGGCCCGTGCGGCGGCCCGGAACGCCGACGGGGGGCGTACGCCGACCGCCGTGTCGGTGTACGCCGCCCGGGGGCGGGACGATTCCGCGGGAGGAGACCCGCACGCTCGTACCGCCTACTTCGGATCGCGGTTGAACGAAGCCGCCGACCAGCGGTAACCGAGCACCGCCAGGCCGATGGACCAGGCGACCGCGAGCCATCCGGCGGAGCCGATCTCGGTACCGAGCAGCAGGCCGCGCAGCGTCTCGATGGCCGGCGTGAACGGCTGGTACCGGGCGATCGGCTGGAACCAGCCCGGCATCGCCTCGACCGGGGTGAACGCGCTGGAGATGAGGGGCAGCAGGATCAGTGGCATCGCGCTGTTGCTGGCGGCCTCGGCGTTCGGGCTGGCCATGCCCATCCCGACGGCGATCCAGGTGAGCGCCAGGGCGAAGAGCGCGATCAGACCGAACGCGGCCAGCCACTCCAGGGCCGTGGCGTCGGTGGACCGGAAGCCGATGGCCACGGCGACGGCGCCGACGAGGACCACGCTGGCGAGTGACTGCAGGACGCTGCCGACGACGTGCCCGACGAGCACGGATCCGCGGTGGATCGCCATGGTGCGGAAGCGGGCGATGATGCCCTCGGACATGTCGGTGGAGACGGACACCGCGGCTCCGATGACGGTGCTGCCGATGGTCATCAGGAGGACGCCCGGGACGACGTAGGCGATGTAGTCGGAGCGGTCGGCGCCGCCGCCCGCCATGCCGGCGCTCATCACGTCGCCGAAGATGTAGACGAAGAGCAGCAGGAGCATGACCGGGGTGAGCAGCAGGTTCAGCGTCAGCGACGGGTAGCGCCGGGCGTGCAGGAGGTTGCGGCGCAGCATCGTGGAGCAGTCGCGCACGGCGAGGGAGAGGGAGCTCATCGGACGTTCTCCTTGGACTGGTGGGGGATGTCGGCCGGGCCGGTGAGGGCGAAGAACACGTCGTCGAGGTCGGGCGTGTGCACGGTCAGTTCGTCCGCCTCGATGCCGGCGGCCTCCAGCCGGTCGAGGACCGCCCGCAGTGCGCGCTGGCTGCCGTCGCTGGGGATCTGCAGCGCCAGTGCCTCGTCGTCCCGGGTGACCTCGTGCAGGGCGAGGGTCGCGGACCGGTAGGCGGCCGGGTCGGTGAAGCGGAGCCGGACGTGTCCGCCGGGGATCAGCCGCTTCAGCTCGTCGGCGGTGCCCTGGGCGGCGATCCTGCCGTCGTTGAGCACGGCGATGCGGTCGGCGAGCTGGTCGGCCTCCTCCAGGTACTGGGTGGTGAGGAAGACGGTGACGCCGCCCGTGACGAGTTCGCGGATGATCTGCCACATGGTGTGGCGGCTGCGCGGGTCGAGGCCGGTCGTGGGCTCGTCGAGGAAGATGATCCGCGGGTCGCCGACCAGCGTCATCGCGATGTCGAGGCGGCGCTTCATGCCGCCGGAGTAGCCGGCGGCGGGCTTCCTGGCGGCCTCGGCCAGGTCGAAGCGTTCCAGGAGTTCGCCGGCCACCCGCCGTCCCTCGCGGCGGGAGAGGTGGTGCAGGTCGGCCATGAGGAGCATGTTCTCCTCGCCGGTGATCAGGCCGTCGACGGCGGAGAACTGGCCGGTGACACCGATCGAGGCGCGTACGGCCTGCGGGTCGGCGGCCAGGTCGTGGCCGTTGATGTGGATGGCTCCGGTGCCCGGGTCCGCGCCGAGGAGGGTGGAGAGGATCTTGACGGCGGTGGTCTTGCCGGCGCCGTTCGGGCCGAGCAGGGAGAAGACCGTGTCGGCGGGGACCGCGAGGTCGATCCCGTCGAGAACGAGCTTGTCGCCGTAGGACTTTCGCAGCCCGTTCGCCGCGATGGCCAGGTCGGTCATGAGGAGTGCTCCGTTCGAGGCGGTGACTACGGGTCAGATGCTGCGGGCGGTGATGTCGCCGTAGGAGGTGGTGGCGCGGATGTTCAGGCCGGCGGCTGCGCCGTCGGTGTTGGTGAGGGCGTTGTGGACGCGGCCGTGGGCGGTGCCGGCGTCGAGGGTGGCGGAGACTCCGCGGGCGACTCCGACGGTGATGTCGCCCGCCTGGGTGGTGAGTTCGACGGTGCCGTGCAGGGCTTCGGTGATCTGCAGGTCGCCCTTCTGGGTGCTGATCCGCGCGGGGCCGCCGAGGCGGCCGACGAAGACATCGCCGGCCATGAGGGTGAGGTGGGCGCTCGCGGTCTCGTCGAGCTTGACGGTGGCCTGGGCGCCCTCGAAGGCGACGTCGCCGAGGCGTCCGACGCCGCGGAACTCGGCGGCCGCGGTCTTCGCCTCGACGCGGGAGCCGGCGGGCAGCTGGACGGTGATCTCGACGGAGCCCGAGTTGCCGAGGAACCGGTTCTTGGCGGGTGCGGCGGCGATCCGCAGGACGCCGTCGCGGTAGTCGGCGGTGGTCTGCTCGGCGGCCTTCACGTCGCGGCCCTTGGAGGCGTCGGCGGGGAGGATCTCGACGGTGGTGTCGGCCCGGTCGGCGGCGATGAACCGGATGAGGCCGGCGGGGATGTCGAGGATGGCGGCGATCGGGGCGGTGGTGGCGAACTTCTGCACGGTACTTCTCCTTCATCGGCGGCGGCTGCGCTCCGTGCGCCCCGCGGTTTCTGATGAATGAAAAGCTACGTTGCGTTCAATGATCTGGCAACGGTCTCGTTGCGTTCTATCCATGTCACAGCAGGTCAGAGCGGAGATTTCATTGCAATGGTCTCACGCTTAACGCAACAGTGCGCAGTCGGATCGTTGCAATGGAATGGAAGTGAACGCTATAGTGGGAGATGCCACGGACCACGAAGGAGACCGCGATGCCGGGAGGCAGGCTCAATCAGCAGGAACGCCAGCACATCGCACTGGGATTGGCCGACGGCCTCGCCTACGCCGAGATCGCCAGGCGCCTCGACCGCCCCACCTCGACCATCTCGCGGGAGGTGATGCGCAACGGCGGCCCCACCGCCTACCGGGCCGACCTGGCCCACCGCGCCACCGAACGCCGCGCCCACCGGCGCAGCCAGACCGCCCCCCGGGGCCCGGAGGCGCTCCCGCAGGCCCACGGACGCGACCCCGAAGCGGTGCGCGAGTTCGAGGACGTGTTCACCGACGTCCTCATCCAGGCGGGCACGCCCAAGATGATGGCCCGCGTGATGTCCTGCCTCTACATCACGGACACGGGCAGCCTCACCGCGTCCGAACTCGTCCAGCGCCTCGGGGTCAGCCCGGCGTCCATCTCCAAGGCGATCACGTTCCTGGAGGGCCAGGGCCTCGTCAGCAGGGAACGCGACGAACGCCGCCGCGAGCGCTACTTCGTCGACGACGACGTCTGGTACCAGGCGATGATCGCCAGCGCCCGCGCCAACGCCCAGATCATAGAAACCGCACGCCAGGGCGTCAGCATCCTCGGCCCCGACACCCCGGCCGCCAACCGCCTGGAGAACATCGCCCGCTTCATGGACTTCGTCTCCGAGAGCCTGACCCGCGCCGCGGAACAGGCGCGCGAGGTCCTCCACACGAAACCGGGCACGCCCCCGGACGGCACCCCTTAGGGCAACCGCCGTGCGGCCCGCAGCCGCCTCGATCAGGAACGCCGCCAAGCCGAGAGGGTGCAGCTGTCTCGGGGCGGGTGTGCCGTCCGCGGACCAGGACCGGCCATCGATCAGGGTCGGCGCCCGTGGTCACGCGGCAGGCCGGCCTACGAGGAAGTGACGGCCTGGCCCCAAGTGCGGGAGCAGAGCACCAGCCGGTAGCCGTCGGGGTCGGCGACGGTGACTCCCCACTCGTCCCAGTACGGGTTGTGGGCGGCGACGCGGGTCCCGCCGTGCTCGACCAGGCGCTGGACGAGGGCCTCGTCGGGGGCCTCGCCGAGGTAGACCACGAACAGGTCGTCGACGGTGGGCACGGGCAGGATCGGGTTCGAGGCGTCACGGGTGAGCTCGAAGTGCCAGCCGCCCCCGGCCGGTCCGACCATCAGCAGGTCGTGCTCCCCGGCGACGCTCTCCGCGCTACGCCACTGCACGGTCAGCCCGAGCCCGTCGACGTAGAACCGCTCGGCGGCCGCCAGGTCGAGCGAGGGCCGGGCGACGCGGACATGTATGTGAATCGATCACGGCCGCCAGCGTACGAAACCCCGCCCGGGCGGGGGTCGTTCGGCCGTCCGGTTCACGGCCGGCCCGTCGGCCGGGGCCCCTGTGC